>JAYVRZ010000087.1:0-8563 GCA_043775965.1 Sphingomonas sp. | reverse complement strand
CCGGCAATGGCTGAGCCGGCGGCACCCCCAGCTGATGAGCGTCAAAACGATCTTTAGAGTGGAAACAGCTGCGCGGGCGGACGGTGGCGGTTTTGGGATAGCGGTTACAACCGAAGTGCCGCTGTCGGCTGACAAAGGCAGTTGCGCACGCTCAGCGAGACAGTCTACGTCTCGCACGCGATCTACTTGCCGTCCCGCAGGCTGACTCTTACCCTTGGCCTGTGACATTCGGCCATGGCGGGCGAATGCCAAGCATGAAATGGGGCATCCGACCATGCCGGTTGTTCAGGCTGGGGCCCTAGATGCGAAGTGTCAACGAACAGCTGTTACAAGTTGCAGTCGGAGCACTGGGTTGCCCGGTAGTGATTTGAGGGCAGCACATGGGCGCAGTGATCCTCGGGCGATACACCAGATTACGGTGGCTACCGGCGACGTCGGAGTCCATTGCCGAACTCGAACGACCCGACGCAAACTCCGTCACCGCCGCAGCCCAGTTTCATGGTGCAGAGGAAGTCTGGGGACTTTTGCCTGATCAGAATGTCTTGCTTGCCGGGTCTGGCTTCAGCAGCCTCGCTAGCCAGGAGCAGAATAGGATCGCAGCCTTTCCAGCGCAGCCCGTCGTAACCAACACCATCGCCTTGCCGCAACACGACCAGTGGCTGGTCGGTATCGAGCATTCGGGAAGCATGTGGGCGGCGCTCCGCAACGTTCGAGATGTCGAGTGGAACGAGATTTCCTTAGACTGGAGCGCCGTGGAACTGGCCGGTGCAAACAAGCTAATCCTCGGGCGTCCGTTGCGCGGCTGCCAGCCCTTTGACCTTGTGGCTCCTCCGGTTCGCGCGACGGCGTCACCTGCGCTGCTCGACCAAGACGGGGTGCTACTAACCGCGCCGCTGAGGTCGGCGAAGATGTCAGACGACCACGCCCCGCCTGAGGAACGGGAACAGCTAATGGCGTTCCTCGATGGCATCTGTCACCAAGTCACGCCATGTTATCGCTATGGCTTGCTCGTTCGCGGGGTCATACGTTGGCTAGACATAAAACCTGGCGTTCGTCCTGTTACCGCCACCCCCATCACCACGCTGCTTCGCAAGCGTCTTGCCGTATTCAGGCGTGAGCTGGCGGCGCGTGGCATTTACTACGAGGACGACGCAAGCGAGACGGGTTACGAGCTTCGGTTCGCTGTAGAGGACGGCGCAGTACCCGCGTCATTCTACGAGGCTGATGCTGCGCTAGCTTTTACGGTTTCGGGCGAGGGGGGCCCCGAAGACGATAAGCGGGAGCAGGCGCGCCAACTGTATGATCCGGAAAACGACTGGGAGACGGGTCAGTCCTACGCGATCGACTATCCCGCTATGCCAGCACGCGTCGACGTTAGCGGCACTGATCTCGTATTCTACACTTCGGAATTCACGACGATCGACAGCGTGCCGGTCAACGACGCTTGGGCCGAGGCGCATCTCGAATTTGCGGGCCTAGCGGCAGGTTTGGTTGTCGGAGCATCGTCCTATCCAGCGCTAACGATGGACGATCGAGCGCGTGTAGAGGGTGCGACGGGGCCGCTGCCCGTTTACGGAAGCATCGTGGACTCAGCCGACCGAGTACAGCGTGCAGCTTACGCGTTCGCCACCGGCGGCACGCCAAACGCTGCCGTTGAGGCTCAGTTAGCGAGGCTCCGGGGGCCGATCGTCCGAGTGCTTCTAGGGCACGTCGCGCTGGATGTTGCGAAGACAGGCAACCTGGATGAGGCCGCAAGGATAGTTGCAACGCTCCCACCGTTGGCACCGGGGCCTTTTCCGTGCCGTGCCCATGCGCTGATCGAGCTTGCCGACGGGCTGGTTGACCAGGTTCGCCAGGCTGCGCTCGTTACCAGTGCCGTAGCCGATTTGATTGATCCGCTGGAGCAGCATTTAGCACTGTTATTTGCGAACCGTGCGGGCGCCGCCGTTCACGGGATCTCGCATGGGGTCGCCAAGTGGTTCGTGAACGGTACGGTCGACATTGGACGGTGGGGCGAAGAAGTGCTGGAGCCTCTTTTCGGCCGCTTGGAACCGCCCGATGGCCACCCGATCGGGTGACGGACCGGGCACAGGAACGTCGTTTAACTGCCTAGGGCTCAAACCCAATCAGGCTATTGAGTTTAAAGGGGCTTCCTGATTCATAGAGCGTGTGACGATGGAGGCGGTAGATGTCGTTGTTCTGGTTATAGGACGAGGCATGGAAGGCGATCGAGCCGCATTTGCCGAAGAACCAGCCCGGCGCCCCGCGGGTTGATGACCGAAGGGTGATTTCGGGCATTATCCACGTGCTCAAGGTCGGCTGCCGGTGGTGCGACTGCCCGGTGGACTACGGTCCGTCGACGACGATCTGTAATCGCTTCAACCGCTGGTCGCAGCGGGGGTTTTGGGTGAAATTGTTCGCTGCGCTGGTCGACGCGGGCGTGGTGACAAGAAGCACCGCGATCAACAGCACGTACATCAAGATCCAACGTGCTGCATTTGGCGCAAAAGGGGCGCTCCGCGCAAGCGATCGGGCGGTCCCGGGGTGGCTGGACCACCAAGATCCATGCACTCACCGACGTCGTCGGTCGTTCCTGTGCGCTGATGCTGACACCGGGTAACGTCAGCGACATCAAGGCAGCGCCCGCCCTTCTCGAACGCGCCGGTCGCATGCCCTACCTGCTCGGCGACAAAGGCTACGATGCCGATAGCCTGCGCCGTTCGCTCCGTGAAGCAGGCGCCATCCCCGCTATTCCTGGACGCTGCAACCGGAAGCGAATCATTCCCTACGACAAACAGCGATACTGCGGCCGCCAGCTCGTTGAGAATGCCTTCTGCAGCCTAAAGGACTTCCGCCGCGTTGCTACCCGTTACGACCCGCTCGCCGCCAACTTCCTCTCAGCCGTAGCTCTCGCAACGGCTGTCGCCTTCTGGCTGTGAATGAGTCTGAGCCCTAGCACTTTGATATGGCGGAACGGTTCTGCTTCGCTAAGCGGCGGGCAGCCGGTCCGGGGACTGGGGAGCGGCGATTGATTCGCGGACCCACGAAGGGTGAATTCTCGTTGATGTGGTCCTTTAGACGCGACATCCAACGCGTTCTAAGTAACTGGCTTCGCCGGAAGTGATACTAACAGAAAAGATAATCGTTAGGATGAAAGAGATCCTTGGTTAAAAGATTCGCTACTCTGAAGAGTTGGACGGATTGGACGTAGGTCAATTCTTTTTAGCCTCGGTCTGCGCCCGCCGAGCCAATTCACGCACGGCGGCATGAATATCGTTGGTCTTGAACCGCGAGCCAGACGCGGCGACCCAACCCTCGTATTCGGACCGCGCGACTATCAGTTGCGATCCGTAGACACGCGGTGCTGCCGTAGCGCGGGATAGCACTTCCACCTCGCCAAGGAATGCGTTGTCCGACCAGACTTCGTAGAGGTGTCCCTTTGACACCTCATACCAATCGATATGATCGAGTGGTCGCATCAGGCGACCCGTTGGCTCGTTTCGCTCGGACGGCGGCGGGGGCGGGGGCGGGGGTGCGGCGTTGTCCGCAGTCGCTGCTGAGCTGCTCGGTTGCGGCTCGAGATCGGGATCAGTGTCGGAAACTCCCGGCGCCGGCTGTGGACGGGTGGCATATTCTTCAGCGAACTCGGCACGTTTTCGGTCCAGCCAGTCAAGCACCTTGGCCATTTCGCGGTCCGGATCGGCGAACCAGTCGGTCGACCAGATGCGATAGATTCGCCATCCCATATTCTCCAACACGGTCTGACGAATGCGGTCGCGATCGCGCACCGTCAGCCCGCTATGAAAGCTCGCTCCGTCGCATTCGATCCCGGCGATGAAGCCAACCGGATAGTCCGCATGGCGAATGCCGAGGTCGATACGGAAGCCCTCGACGCCAACCTGATGAACGACCTCGTAGCCGGCTGCGCGCAGGGCATCGGCGACGAACACTTCGAAATCGCTGTCCGGATCGCCCCCCGAGGCGTCATCGTAACCGGCCCCGTGATGTGCGTAGGTCAGATACGCCTTCAACGTGCGTACGCCACGGCTCGATGTCGGGGTCACCTTGACGTCGTCGGGCCGCAGCGACGTGAAAAGCCGCGTCGACAGCTTTGCGCGGGTCACCAGCACGTTCAGCCGCCGCCAACCGACCTCTCGGTTCATCAATCCGAAATTCTGCCGGACCTTGCCGTCCTTGCCCGGCCCGTAAACCGTGGAGATGAGAATGATGTCGCGCTCGTCGCCCTGCACGTTCTCGAGGTTCTTGATGAAGAACTCGTCCACGCCCCCGAGATATTCCTGCACGTACCGTCGGATCTCGGGTTGCTCGAGGATCAGGCGATCGAACTCGTTCTGGATCAGTTCGGTCTGCTTGGCGTTCATTGCCGCGATGCCGATCGAATGCTGGGGGTAAGCGCGCATCAGTCGGAACGCCTCCTCGATCACCGCCTCCGCTTCGCGCTGGTTGATCGATGCTTCGTAGACCGCACCTGTCACGTAGCGGCATTTGACGCCGAGCAGGTCGTCGTCGCGGCCCATCGGGCTTGGGAAGACGACCAGATCGTTCTGGTAGAATTCGCGGTTGGAGAACTGGATGAGGCTTTCGTGCTGCGAGCGATAGTGCCATTTCAGGCGGCGCTTGCGGCGGAATTTCTGGTTGGCGAGGTCGAGGATCGATTCCGTGTCCGTCGATACGCCGGCGCTATCCTCGTCGTCTTCCGTGGCCTCCGCAGCCGTCTGGAAATGGTCGCTCGGCGGCAACTGGTTGGCGTCACCGACCACGATGAATTGCGCGCCGCGCAGTATCGCGCTCAGCGCGAACTCGGGGCGCATCTGCGATGCTTCGTCGACGACGAGCAGGTCGAACGTCAGCGTGCCGGGTCGGATGTACTGCGCGGCGGACGTCGGCGACATCATCCAGACCGGTTTGAGCGCCTGCATAGCGGCGCCGGCGCGATGCACGACATCGCGGATCGGCGTGCGGGGACGTTTTAGCTCCAGTTCGCCGCGAAGCAGCTCCATTTCGCTGTGCTGGCTCTTGGGTCCATGCCCGACGCCTTGCGGCGGCTTGTCGCCCAGCCGCTGCGCGACGATCGCGCGTGCCTCCAGCGCGTGCAGCTCCTTGTCGATCCGCGTGAACGCCTCGCGGGCCGCATCCAGCGTCAGTCCGCCAATGCGGCCGAGTTCGGCGCCGTCGCCGCCGAGATACTCGGCAAGCAGACGCTGGATCAGCAGCAGCTCGTATATGTCGGGCAGACGATCGGGCGGCGCCATGCCATCGCGTGCAACCGCGCCAAGCGAAGACAGCCCGGATTCTTCCAAAGCCCGGCCATATTTCTGCAAGTCTGCTGCAAGCCGTGCGCCGGTCGCGTCGGATGCCATTGCGGCAAGCCCACTCGCAAGCTCATGCCATGATGTGCCAATGTGCGAGGGGACGAGCTGGGCCGATGCGTGGAGATTGGCTGCAGCAATCTGCCATCCCGATTCTGCCGCCAGCCAGTCTGCGCCTCGCTCGATGATCGTCGACAACAGCGCAGTCGGCGTGTCGCTGTCGATCAGGGCCGGTACAATCGCCAGCGGTCCTTCGATCGCGCGCAACCGATCGGCGTGTTCCAGGGTTCGGGCCAGCGGTTCAAGCCCGGCATCGATCCCGGCAACCCAGCCGAACATGTTCCGCGACGCCAGGTCGGCGAACGCAGCCGATGCCGCCTGCAGGGTGCCGAGGCGAACCGCGAGATCCTCCCCGTCGGCCAGGATCCGTCCCTCGGGACGAACGCCGACACGGTCAAGCGCTGAGTCAAGTGCGGCCAAAGACGTCTCGTGCTCGACAAGCGTCCGCTCAATACCGGCGAACGGCAATGCGCCGAGCCCTAGCCCGGCGACCTTGACCACCACCCACGCCAACCTGGCTGCACGGGCCGCCATTTGCACCCGTTCGTCTGGCGTCAGGGCGAGCCATCGGCGGAGCGCCATGTCTGCGCCGGCATCGCCAAATTCGCGCCGTGCATCGAGCAACACGGCACGCGCGCGCTGCATCGCGTCCCAGTCAGCATCCACACCTTTCCACAGGATCGCGGGGAACCAGGCGGCCACCGCACTGTCGTTGCGGAACCCCGCGATCCGGCCCTGCACGCGCGCCAGACGCCGCAGCATATCCGCGGTGACCATGCGATCGGACGGATCTTCCACCAAACGCGCTGCCCGCCGCTGTGCAGCCTTGTATTCGCCGCCGAACAGGCGCGCGAACAGCCCGCTCTGCTCCAGCGTATCGGCGATCTGGGTAAGCTCGGCAGGATCGCTTTCCACTGCCTCCGTACTGACCGATCCCGAGATCGCCGCCCGGTCGTCACGCAATGTCGCGGCGCGGGTACGTTCGGCAAACAATGCCGTCTCGGCCAGCGGATCAAGCAGATCACCGCGATACAATGCTGCGACGATCGGTGGCTCGGCGCCGAGCGCGGCGATCACGACAAGCGTGGCCCGTAACGCATCGGCGCTCCCCGCTTCGTTCAAGCCGAGATCGCCCACAAGCGATCGACGATCCGCGTCGGATGCACGCAACGTGGCGATGGCCGTCCGCACGTCATCCAGTCGCGCCCGGGCGAGGGCGACGGTTGGCGGCAATGATACGATGGAAGCGATCGCTTCGCCCAGCGCTGCCACGTCGGCCGCCCCGACCAGCGTCGGCGCGACCACGTCGTCGCCGATCCGGGCATCCAATTGCCGCCACCGCGCCTGCTGACGCAACAGCGCTCGCGCGGTATCGGGTGCCCGCAACGCCGAGCACGCGATCGCCTCATCGATCGGCTCGAACGGCTCCAGCGCGAAGAGTTGCGCGGCAGTTTTGTTGAGCGGTCCGCCGGGTTGCGGCATGGCAAGCGGAACAAGTGCCTCGATCGCTCCCGCCGCCTGATGCATGGCGGCAGCTGCCTGCGCTGCCAAACTCGCTGCATCCAGCTGCCGCCCCTGATCGAATGGGTCAATCTGCTTAGCCAGCGTCCAGCGGGTCCGCTCGCCACCCACGGCATCGCGGTCGAGCGCAAGCAAGGCGGTGGCGAAGGTTTCGAGCCGACCACGACGTTCGGCGAGCAGCGCCTGATCGACGGTGCGCGCACTGGCCGGCGTCCATCCGGCCGCGATCCGCCGCATCGCGTCGGTATCCAGCGTGTCGCGCAACCGCATCTCGCGCCACATCAGCCAGTAGGTTGTTCGCCCGAGTGCGCCCAAGTCCGTGCCGATCAGAGCCAGATACCGGCGTAGCAACTCACGCTGCTGCTTCAACTGATAGCGCTTCGATTGCAGCGCTGGCGCATCGACGCGCGCTGTCGCTTTGAGGCGATCGCGCAGACCATCATAGACCTGCGTCCGATTGGCGTTGTCGCCGTGCAGTTCCAGGAGCAGCGCACCAAATCCGGATGCGCGCAGACGATCGGCAACGACACGCAGCGCCGCCTGCTTCTCCGCTACGAACAGCACGCGCTTTCCCGCGCCCAAAGCGGTGGCGATCATGTTGGTGATCGTCTCTGACTTGCCGGTGCCAGGTGGCCCTTCGATCGCAAGATCGTGCCCCGCTGCCATGTCGATCAGCGCGCTGTGCTGCGACGCGTCGGCGGGGCGGATCAGTGCCGGTGCGGCATCGGCCCATTCAGGTGAATCGATGTCGATCGTCGTGGCCATCTGCGTTTCCCCGTCAACCGCGCTGGCGCCGAGCAAGCCGGGCAGCAGCCGATGGGCGGCGAATGCGGCTTCCGGCCAGGCCGCGGGATCGAGGTCCTTCCACAGCACCATGCGCGGGAACGGGAGCACCGCGAGCGTCGCGAAACGCCGGAGCGACAGGCGCGTGCCCTTGGCCAGCACGGCCTCGACCCGGATGAAGTAAGATTCGGGCGTCTCCTCGTCGCGAAGTGCGGGCAGTTCCAAGCCCCAATGCTGGCGCATCTTCTCCGCCAGCGCGACGTTGACCTGCAGCCCATCCTGCCCCGCAACCAACGTCGAGACATAGCGTCCGCCGACGGGTTTGCGGATCAGGTCGACATCGAGCAGCAACAATGGGGCATGCAGCGCGGTGTCCGGCGCGACATCTTCGTGCCATTGCACAAAGCCGAGGACGAGGAACAGCGTGTGGAGCCCCGTCTCGCGTTTGTGAGAGCCGTATTTCTCGGCGATCGACTTCAGCCGCTTGTCGAGCTCCTTGGCGGTCAGCAGCACGCGGACCTTGTCGTCCTTGTGGTGCGCCGCGACCTCGCCATCGTCGCTGTTTCGCAGGTCGTAGGACGGGTCGAAGCCGTGCGCGCGGGCGATCGCAGTGACATCGATCGTCTTCCCGTACTCCAGCGGCGGCAGCCCGAGCGAAGTGCGCACCGCTACACGCAATGCCCGCTCCGCCTCCTGCCACGCGCGCGCATCGCGCTCGTCGTCGCCAAGCTTGTCGGTCGCGGCGAGAAATGTCTCGTCGGTCAGGCGCGCGCGCTCATACGCAATCTGGAAACCCTGGGTGGTCTCGTCCTTCGGTGTCTCGTCCTCACCGGGCAGCGGATCGAACCCGACCGCGCCGTCGTCGATCG
>JAYVRZ010000086.1:0-5281 GCA_043775965.1 Sphingomonas sp. | reverse complement strand
AGACGTTCGACTGGGTGGTCGTCGGCAGTGGCGCAGGATCGATGGCGTCCGCGCTGGTCATGCGCACCGCGGGCAAATCGGTGCTGGTCCTCGAGAAATCGGCGTTCATCGGCGGCACGACGGCGAAGTCCGGTGGCGTCATCTGGGTGCCCAACAACCGCTTCCTCAAGGCCGACGGCGAACAGGACAGCGTCGAGGCCGGCATCACCTATCTCGATGCGGCCTGCGCCGACCTGCCCGGATCGGGCCACGACAAGCGCCTGGCCTATGTCAACCAGGCCTACCGGATGATCGACTTCCTCGTCGACCAGGGCGTCGAGCTCGAACGCGGCTCGAAATTCTGGCCGGATTATTACGACGAGCTTCCCGGTGGCTGCAAGACGAGCCGCACCGTGGTCGCCAAGCCGTTCGACAAGAAGGAGCTCGGGCCGTGGGCGAAGAAGCTCCGCAAAGGCTTCCTCGAAGTACCGGTGAAACTCGACGACGGAATGAAGCTTGCCTATGTCCGCCGCGACCCCTCGCTCAAGAAATCGACGCGCAACCTGATCCTCAAGACGATCTGGACCCGGCTCACCGGCAAGCATTACGTCGCGGCGGGTGCCGCGTTGCAGGGCCGGATGCTGAAGGCCGCGCTGGCAGCCGGCGTCGAGTTCCGCACCGAGGCGCCGGTGTCCGAACTGATCGTCGATGATGGCGCGGTGACCGGCGTCGTTGCGACCGTCGATGGCGCGGCGAAGCGGATCGGCGCTAAACTGGGCGTGCTGGTCAACGCCGGCGGCTTTGCGCAGAACCAGGCGATGCGCGACGAACATATGCCCGGCACGCAGGCGGCCTGGTCGTTGACCAACGAGGGCGACAAGGGCGAACTGCATCAGGAAATGGCGCGGATCGGCGGCGTGCTCGCGCAGATGGACCAGATGGTCGGCTATCAGACGACGCTCTCGCCGGGCTGGGAGGGGGCCTATATCACCCCGCCGGGCCAGAGCCTGACCGGCAAACCCCACGCGATCCTCGTCGACCAGTCGGGCGTGCGCTACATGAACGAAGGCGGCTCGTACGAGCTGTATTGCGAGACGATGGTCGAGCGAAACAAGACCGTGCCCGCAGTGCCGAGCTGGGCCATCCTCGACCGCGACTATGTCGAAAACTACCAGGTCGCCGGCAAGTGGATCGACAAGAAGATCCCCAAGGGCTGGGCCGAAGCGAACTATCTTCACACTGCCGACACGATCGATGCGCTGGCAACCAGCATCGGCATCGATCCCGCGGCGTTGGGCCATACCGTCGACCGCTGGAACTGCTTCGTCGCGGGGGGCCGCGACGACGATTTCCACCGTGGCGAGCGTGCCTATGACGAATGGCTGGGCGATCCCTATCATGGCCCCGTCCGCGCGCTCGGCAGCATCGCCAGGGCGCCGTTCTACGCGGTGCCGATCGTGCCGGGCGACGTCAGCACCTATGGCGGCGTGGTGACCGACGTGCATGGCCGCGTCGTCCGCGCGGATGGTGCGCCGATCGCCGGGCTGTACGCGACCGGCGTCTCGACAGCGTCGGTGATGGGCGGCGTCTATCCCGGCGCGGGATCGAGTATCGGCCCGTCGCTGACTTTCGGCTATGTCGCAGCCAAGCATGCCGCGGGTCTCGATAACCAGGTGTGAAGGGGCAGGTGTGAGCAGCGACCGCATCGATTCCGAACGGCTCGTCGGCGAAGGTTGGACACAGCTTTCGGGCACGCATTTCAACGAAACCGCCGGGCCCTATTGGGTCCGCCGCGAGGATGGCGTGCGTGTCGTCGGTCTGCTCGGCGAGGAGCGCCACGGCAACGGCTATGTCGGTACGGTTCATGGCGGCGTGCTGATGACCTTCGCCGACATCGCGCTCGGCATGGGCGTGGTCGATGCCGCCGACACCCGCGACTGCGTGACGCTCCAGTTGCAGATGCAGTTCACCGCGAGCGCCCCGATCGGCAGCTTCCTGACCTGCCGCCCGGAACTGGTCCGCCGCACGTCGCAGATCGTCTTCATGCGCGGACTCATCATGGCAGGGGAGCGCACGGTGGCATCGGCGGACGGCATGTGGAAGCTGCTCGACCCCGAAAAACTGGCAGCGCTGCGCCGCGGCTAGCGTGCCGGGGCCACCCTCCGAGGGCCCGGCCTTCTACCCCCAGACCGCATCCGCCGCCGCCAGAGCCTGTCCGCCGCGGCCATCGAGCTCGCTCGCCAGCGCCTTCAGCCGGTAGGTCCAGAGGTGCAGCGGATGCTCCAGCGTCATCCCCATCGCGCCAAGGAACTGGTGGAAATCATAGACGCAGGCGCGCGCACTTTCCTGTGCGTGCAGCGCGGCGAGTGCGGCATCGCCCGCATCGAGCGTCCCGGCGGCCTTCACCGCCAGCCAATACACGCCGTTGGTACGGACCTGCGCCTCCGCCAACCGGTGACGCAGCGCCTGGAAGGTCGCGAGCGGGCGACCGAATTGCTGGCGATCGGTGACATAGCCGGTCACGCTGTCGAGCGCCGCTGCCAGCAATCCTGCCGCCTCGGCCGCGATCGCGATACGCCAGCGTGTCTTCACCTCTTCCGGCGATACGTCGTGCACCGTCGTCGCCACGGCGACCGGATCGACCAGCAACGTCGCCATCGGATAGGCGAACAGGCTGTCTTCGGATCGAACCTGGTCCGCGCTTGCGACGAAACTCGAAACGCGGTCGGCACCGACCACGATCACCGTGGCCCCGGCTCGAAGGAAACGGATCGGTCGCGTCGTCTTGTCCACCTCGACGAGACAGAAGGGCCGCGGGAGTTCGATACCGAACAGCGGGCGGACGAGGGCGCTTATCGCCGCCTCGACCGCGAATGGCAGCCGCGCCAGCCGCTCGACGATCAACGCCGCCGATACCGGCCCGAGGTCGGGATCGAACCCGATATCGAGGAAACCGCCCTCGGCCAGTTCGCGGTTGAGCGTGTCGCTGACCAGCGCCAGGCTGACGTCGTGCAACGGTACGCTCGCATAGGGCTTGGCGAGCGAATCGACCGCGTCGAGGATCGCGATCTGGTCGGGACTAGGTGACAGGTCCATCAGCGCGGCTCATTTCCAAACAGGGGGCTCAACGGGGTTCTCTGGGCAGTTTCAGCACGTCGCTGGCGATGATGTTGAGCTGGATCTCCGCCGCGCCCGCCGCGATGCCAGCGACGATCCCGCGCTGGTGATGCATCTTCAGATACGGGTGTGCGTCGGCCAGTGCTTCGGGCAGATATTCGACGACGAACTCCGCTACCCGGCGCTCCGCCATGATCGTCGCGAACCGCGCCGAGGAGGATTCCGCGCCGACCGTCTCACCGCGCGCGCGTGCCGACACGATCGCATAGCTCGCCATCCGCGCCGCCTCGCACAGCGCAAGGCACTGCGCCGCCTCGATCTTCACGGCCTCCGCGGTCCAGCGCCCCTCCGCCTTCAACACCGACACCGCACGATCGAGCGCCGCGCGCGCCAGCGAATAGCGCGGGATGCCGAGCCGTTCGTTGGTCAGCGAATAGGCGATGATCGACCACGCCTCGCCTTCGTCGCCGAGCCGCGCGGTGGCCGGCACGACCATGTCGTCGAAGAACACCTCGTGGATATCGCCCTCGCCGATCAGCGACGGGATCTGCCGCACGGTGATGCCCGGCGTGTCCATCGGCACCAGCAGGATCGAGATGCCCTTCTTGCGATCGTCGCTCGTGCGACAGACCAGGAAGCAGGTGTCGGCGAGCCCCGCATAGCTGGTCCAGATCTTTTGCCCGGTGACGCGGTAATTCTCGCCGTCGAGCACCGCGCGTGTGCGCAGCGAGGCCAGATCGGAACCGGCGCCCGGCTCGGAAAAGCCTTGGCACCACAGCGCGCGCCCCTCGACGATCGGCGGCAGATAGCGCTCGCGCTGTTCGGCCGAGCCATAGCGGATCAGCGTCGGCCCGATCCAGTTGACGTTCATATACTGGCCACCGCGCGGCTCGCCGGCGATCCACATCTCTTCGGCGAGGATCGTCTGGTGCCACGGATCGAGCCCTGCGCCGCCGATCTCCTTCGCCCAGTGCGGCGTCAGCATGCCCTGTTCGGCGAGCGTCCCGCAGAACTCGCGCGCATATTCGGTCAGCGCGGGCGACGCCGGGCCGTGCTGCGAGAAGCGCTCCCAATCGTCCGGCAACGTCGCGCCCAGGAAATCCTGCAGGCGCTGGCGGAAGGCGGTTTCCTGTTCGGTCCAGTCGAAATTCATGCGGCTGTTCTCGCGGGCATTGGAAGCATCCCGGCTAATCCACCCGGCCACACCCGAACAGGTCGAGCCGCAAAAGACCGCCCGGGTGATATGCCGCGATATTGTGCAACGGGGCAAAGCCTGCACACATTCAGCGGTGATGACAGACCCCGCCTATACGCCCGTAGCGCTCGAAGCCGACGTCGCGCCCGATACCGTCAAGGCCGTCGAGGTGGCCGGACGATCGATCCTGATCGTCCATCACGGCGGCCGGCTGTTCGCGGTCGCAAACCAGTGTTCGCACGCGGAGCAGGCGCTGACGTGCGGACGCGTCCGCTGGGGTTGGATCGCATGCCCGGCACACGGCGCGAAGTTCGACCTCGAAACCGGCGAAGCGCTCAGCCTGCCCGCGACCGACGCGATCGCGACGTTTCCTCTGCGCGTCATCGAGGGACGGATCGAGATCGCGGTCTGAGGCGCCCCGGCAGGCGCCCGAAGGCCCATCGCCTTCCCGATATATGCGCGAGGACGGCCGCCGTCGCTTGCGGGCATCGCCGAAAATACTGCCTAGCATCGGGGACAGTCTGGGAGGCGGAATTGACCGACGCGCTTGAGAAATTGCGGCACGATTTTCGCGCGTGGCTCGCGGCCGAGGCGCCGAAGGACTGGCGCGCGACCTGTACGACGCACGAGGGCTTCCTCGCGACGCAGCGCGACTGGTTCGCCAAGCTCGCCGCCGGGGGATACGCCGTACCGCACTGGTCCGCCGAATGGCCGGGCGGCGGGCGCAGTCTCGCCGAGCAGAAGGTGATCTACGAGGAACTCGCGCGTGCCGACACGCCGCGGCTGCTGCTGTCGTTCATGTCGACCTATCACGCCGCCAGCACGCTGTTCGAATGGGGCAGCGCGGAGCAGCAGGCGCGCTACATCCCGCGCATCCTGGACGGCGAAATCTGGTGCCAGGGCTTTTCCGAACCGGGTGCGGGCTCCGATCTCGCGGGCGTGAGGACGCGCGCAGAGCGGCGTGGTGACGTGTATGTCGTCAACGGTCAA
>JAYVRZ010000085.1:0-6190 GCA_043775965.1 Sphingomonas sp. | reverse complement strand
AGGAGGCGGCACGCGGCCTCGAACAACAGGCGGAGCAGTCATCGCTCCAGATAGATGTCGGTGTCGGCCTTCTTGTCACGCCCGCTTTCACCGGATCGAAGGACTATCAGCTTTCCGCAATCCCATCCGTGTCATTACACTATAAGGACCGGTTGTTCTTCTCCGTCCAGGAAGGCCTCGGGTTCAATCTTGTCAAGACCGACAGCTTCGAGGCAGGTCCGGTCGTGCGCTATCAGCCAAAGCGCAAGGAAAACGGCGAAGGTATGCTCAGGATCGCCGGGAATCGCACAAACGCACTGCGTGGTCTTGGCGATGTCGGCGCCAGTGCGGAAGTCGGCGGCTTCGCCGAGTACCGATTTGCAAGCCTCACGGCGCGCGTAGAGGTGAGGAAAGAGACCGCCGGCGCCGACGGCGTCGTCGGCGACGTCTCGCTCCGCTACACCAAGGCGATCCCCTCGGCATCAGGCCGCCCGATCATCCTGACGATCGGGCCGCGGGCCACCATCGTCGACGATAAATACAATGCCGCTTATTTCGGCGTAACGCCGCTCCAATCAGCGCGATCCGGCCTCGCCGTTTACAAAGCTAGCGGAGGCCTGCTCTCGGCCGGCATCGGCGCCGGGGCGATCCTGCCGATCGCGCAGCCGCTGAGCGCCTTCTTGTTCGCGGGCTATGATCATATGACCGGCGATGCCGCTCGATCGCCCCTTGTTGTGAATCGCGGATCGCGCAACCAAGGCTCGCTCGGGGTCGGCTTAACCTACCACTTCAGTGCCTTCTGACCGGCGTGCCCCGGCAACATACGTACCGCCGTAACTCGCGGCGGGTCTACCGATATGCTCTCGCGTGCTCGCTGCTGCTCGCCAGCTGCTCGGCCCCGCTCCCGCAGGCGCGGATTGGAGTGCCGGCGAGCTTCGAGACCCAGGCCGATCCCAATTTGGACGCGGCGGTGCTCGATCGTTGGTGGACGAGCTTCGGCGACCCGCAGCTCACCGCACTGATCGAAGAGGCACTGATATCCGCGCCTGATGCCCGCAGCGCGGTCGCCGTGCTCGACGAGGCGCGCGCGACGCGCCGCGATGCGCTCACCGGGTATACGCCGCAGGGCGGCGCAACCGGCTCCGCCGAGATCGCGCGGGAGAAGCCGGGGGGAACCAACGGCACATTTGCCGGATCGATCAGTCCGAGCTGGGAGCTCGGCCTGTTTGGTCGCCGCACCGCGTTGCGGCAAGCATCCGATGCCGACTTGGACACCGCGCGCTTCACCTTCGAGGCGTCGCGCCAGAGCCTGGCGAACAGCGTCGCAGGGGACCTGTTCGACGCCCGCGGCCTAGCGCTCCAGCTTGTCGAGGCACGCGACACCGAGCGGATCGCGCGCGACCTTGCACGTGTCGGGCAGCTTCGCGCGAATGCCGGGATCGGTGCCCCGGTCGATACCGCCAGTCTCGACTCCGACGCGGCGACCGCGACCGCGAACCGTCAAGCGCTCGAAGCCCAGCTCGCGGTCGCCAAGCGGACGCTGCTCGTCCTGATCGGCCGCGGCACCGATCCTTCGGCGATGTTGGCGATCGACCCGGTGCTGGGCGACCCGCCGCTCGTGCCGACGATCACGCCCGGCACCCTGCTGCGACGCCGGCCAGACGTGCGCGAAGCCGAAGCCAGGCTGCGGTCCGCCGCCGGTAATCTGCGGCTCGGCGAGCTGGCGCTGCTGCCATCGATCACGCTTCTGCCCGGCGGTTCCGGCACCGCACTCGTCGGCGGCGCCTCGACCAGCCTGTGGTCGCTCGCGGCCAGCCTCACGCTGCCGATCTTCGATCGCGCCCGCCTGCTGGCGCGGATCGGAGAACAGCGCGCCCGCGGCGAGCAAGCGGTCATCGCCTACGAGAAGGCGGTGCAGACCGCCTATGGCGAAGCCGAGAAGACGATCACGACTTATAACGCCGATCGCGCGCGCCTCGTGCAGCTCGCCATCGCCGAGCGGCGCGCGGGTGATACCTTTGAGGCGCAACAGAAAGGCTATCGCGCCGGCATCGTCAGTTTGACGACGCTGCTCGATGCGGAGCGGACGTGGCGAAACGCCCGAATGAGCCTGTCCCAGCTTCGCACGACGACGCTGACGGATGCGGTCAATGCCTTCCTTGCGTTGGGAGGCGGTTGGTCGCCCGATGCCTACGCGACGCCCGCAACCCTGACTGCGCGAGACCTGCCATGATCCGCCTGATTTTGATCCTGTCTAGCGCGGGCCTGCTCGCGGCTTGCTCTTCCGGCTCGGGCCCCGCGCCCGACCAAGCCAAGGGCCCGCGTGCGGCGACGTTCGTCACGGTGGCTGATCGCCAGCTCGCCAGCGGTGTTACCGCGTCGGGGAAGCTGACCTCGCGCGAAGAGACGGCGGTCGCGCCCCAGATCTCCGGCTATCAGATCGCACGTGTGCTCGTCGACCAGGGCGATTGGGTCAAGCAGGGACAGGTTCTGGCGCTGCTCGACGACACATTGCTGCGAGCCGACATCGCGCAACAACAGGCGGCCGTCGCTCAGGCGCGGATCGCGGCCGAGCAGGCCGATCAGGAAGCTGCAAGGGTCGCCGGGCTGGACAACAGCGGCGTCCTCTCGGCCGAGGCGATAGCGCAGCGCCGCCTCGCCGCCAAAACCGCGCACGCTCAGCTCGGACAGGCGACCGCGCTGCTCGATGCGCAGCAGGTGAAGGAACGACTGATGGCCGTCCGGGCGCCGCTTAGCGGCCAGATCCTCAGCCGAGCGGCCCGGCCAGGTGATGTCGCCGCCACGGGGTCGATCCTGTTCCGCTTGGCGCGCGGCGGCGAGGTCGAACTCGATGCCGAGGTTCCCGAGCAGGATATTGCGCGCCTCCACAAGGGCGACCGCGCGCAGGTCAAGCTCGCCGACGGCACGATCGTGCCGGGCGTTGTCCGGCTGGTCGGCGCCGAGATCGATGCCGACACGAGGCTAGGCCACGTCCGCGTGACGCTGCCGGTGCGCAAGGACGTGCTCGCAGGCGGCTTCGCCGATGCCTCGTTCGCGCCGACGGGCGGTACGGTGCACACGGTGCGCGAAACCGCCGTCCATTACAGCGCCAGCGGCGCCACGCTGACAACGATCGGCAAGTCAAACATCGTCGCGACAGTGCCCGTCACATTAGGGCGTCGCGGCGGCGGCTATGTCGAGTTGGTGAGCGGACCGTCGCCCGGAACGCGCGCGCTGCTCGGCGCGCAGGATTTCGTGCTCGACGGCGACAAGGTCCAGGCGGTCGCCGCCAGCGCCGAGGCCCGCTGACATGCATCTGTCAGCATGGGGGATCCGCAACCCGATCATCGTCGCCGTCGCGGCGCTCGGGCTGATGCTCGCGGGCATGGCTTCCTATGCGAAGCTGGTCGTCAAGCATTTCCCCAACGTCGAGTTTCCCTCGGTCATCGTCGCCGTCACGCAGAGCGGCGCCGCGCCTTCCGAGATGGAGACGCAGATCACGCGTCCGATCGAGGACGCGATCGTCGGCGTTTCCGGGCTACGCCACATTAATTCGACCGTCTCGCTGGGGTCCTCCTCGACGACGGCTGAGTTCGAGATCGGGTCGGACATGCAGAAGGCGACGGATGACGTTCGCACTGCCGTCGATACCGTGCGTGCCCAGCTACCCCAGGGCATCGACGCGCCGAGTACGCGCCGCCTCGACCTGTCGAGCACCCCAGTCCTCACCTACGCCGTCAGCGCACCCTCCATGAGCGAGGTCGAACTGTCCTGGTTCGTCGACGACACGATCGCGCGCGCCATTCAGGCCCAGCGCGGCGTCGCGCAGGTGAAGCGCGTCGGCGGCGTCAGTCGCGAGATCAATGTCGAGCTGAACCCGCAGCGGCTGGCAGCGTTCGGCATGACCGCTTCGGCGGTGAGCCAGGCGCTCGCCGCGTTCCAGGTCGACGATACCGGCGGTCGTGCCGATATCGGCGCCCGCGAAGAGAACGTGCGTGTGCTCGGATCGGCGCTCACGGTCGCGCGGCTCGCGAACTTCACCATTCCCGTCGCCGGCCGGCAAGTTCGCCTGTCCGACGTCGCCACGATCGCCGACGGCAGCGGCGAGTCCCGTGGCTTCGCTCGGCTCAATGGCCACTCGTCAGTGGCGTTCCAGGTCAGCAAGACGACAGGGGCGAGCGACGTTACTGTCGAAGCCGCCGTCGATCGCGCGGTGGCGAAGCTCAATGCCGATCACCCTGGCATCAGGATCAAAGGCGTGTCGTCGACCGTCAAGGAGACGCGCGAAAGTTACACCGCTACGGTACATGTGCTGGTCGAGGGCATGGTGCTTGCCGGGCTCGCGGTCTGGCTGTTCCTCAGGAGCTGGCGTGCGACGCTGATCGCGGCCGTGGCTATGCCGCTCTCGCTCGCGCCGACCTTCGCCGCGATGCTGATGTTCGGGTTCAGCCTCAACATCATCACGTTGCTCGGCCTGACATTGGTGATCGGCATCCTCGTCGATGATGCCATCGTCGAGATCGAGAATATCGAGAAGCGAATCGAGCGCGGCGCTACGCCCTACGATGCCGCAATGATTGGCGCGGACGCGATCGGCTTGGCGGTGATTGCGACCACCTCCACGATTGTCGTGGTTTTCATGCCCGTGTCCTTCATGGGCGGGCAGGCCGGGCAGTTCTTCAAGGAGTTCGGCATCACGGTCGCCTCCGCGGTGTCGTTCTCGCTGCTGATTGCCCGTTTCGTAACACCGCTGCTTGCGGCCTATCTGTTGAAGCCGGCCCGTCATGCCGAGCCCGCGCGCGATCTGCCGCGCTACTATGATCGGCTGCTGACCGCGGCACTCAAACATCCCTGGATGGCGGTCGGGCTCGGCGGGCTTGCGGTCCTCGGTGCGCTCGGGTTGGCCATGACCGTGCCGACCGGCTTTCAGCCGATCGAGGATCCCGGCTTAATCTACCTTGCGCTCCAAGGGCCGGAGGGGGCGACCGCCGCGGATATGGACCGTGCGATCCAGCAGGCCACCGACATGCTGCTGAAGCGGCCTGACGTCGACCGCGTCTTCGCGCAGGTCGGCTCGACCTCGAACAGCGGCATTGGTGGAGGTACGAGCGGCAACGCTCTTGGCACCGGCACGATCACGGTCGTGCTGAAGGATCACAGGTCGATGACGACCGACGCCTTCCAGCACTCGATCACCGGATTGCTTCGCACCATTCCGGACGTCCGGATCACCAACCAGGGCGGGTTTGGCAGCGCCGGCGTGGAGATCGTGCTGGCCGGTTCGGACTCCGGCCAGCTCGAGCAGGTGCAGGGCGACCTTCTGCGCCAGATGCGGACCGCGCATACGGTGCTGGAACCCCGCCCCACGCCGCCGCCCTCGTCCCCTGAACTGGTGGTGCGCCCGCTGCCCGCTCCGGCATCGCGGCTCGGCGTCACGTCGCAGGCGATCGCGCTGGCAGTGCGGGTGGCGACCATCGGTGACATCGACGCCAATGTCGCGAAGTTCTCCGCTGGGCGTCAGCGGGTGCCCGTGCGGGTGCGGCTTCCCCAAGCGGCGCGTACGAACCTCGCCGACATCGCTAACCTGCGTATTCCGGCGCTCGATGGTAAGACGACCACGCTGGGCTCGGTCGCCTCCATTGGCCTGGGCGCCGGTCCGGGCCAGATCATCCGTTACGACCGCGAGCGCCGCGTGTCTGTGGAGGGGGACCTGAACGGCGTGACGTTGGGTGAGGCGCGCAAGGAGATCGAGAAACTGCCCGTGATGAAACACCTTCCGGCAGGAATTAGCGAGGCACCGACCGGCGATACCGAAGCGTTGCAAGATCTGTTCGGCGGCATCGTCACGGCGATGGTCACCGGAATCCTGCTCATCTACTTCGTGTTGGTGCTGCTGTTCCGCAGCTTCTTCGCGCCGTTGACGATTATCTCCGCGCTGCCGCTGACCATGCTCGGCGCTTTTGCGGCGCTCAAGCTGACGGGACTTGCGACGACGATGCCGGTGCTAATCGGACTGTTGATGCTGCTTGGGCTGGCTGCCAAGAACTCGATCCTTCTCGTCGAGTTTGCGATCGAGGACGAGCGGGCGGGCCAGCCCCGGCGCGAGGCCATTTTGAACGCCTGCCGCGAGCGAGCTCGACCGATCACGATGACGACTGTTGCGATGGCGGCCGGTATGATACCGACGGCACTCGGCCTCGGCGACGGTGCA
>JAYVRZ010000084.1:0-54887 GCA_043775965.1 Sphingomonas sp. | reverse complement strand
GCCAACTGCTCGCCCTGAGGCATCGGCGACGCCCGACCCGCGACGCGCGTCAGGATGACGGACTGGGCAACGCCAGGCAACGTGAGTTCAGCGCCGAGTGCGGCGGCGGCGGCGGCAAACGAAGGCACGCCCGGCGTCACGTCATAGGGGATGTCCATGGCACGCAGGCGGCGCAATTGCTCGCCCATGGCCGACCAGATCGACAGGTCGCCCGAATGAAGCCGCGCGACATCATGGCCCGCATCATGTGCGCCCCGCATCTCTGCCATGATCTCGTCCAGCGACAACGGCGCGGTATTCACGATCCGCGCACCGGGCGGACAATGGTCCAGCATCGCCGCCGGGATCAGCGATCCGGCGTAGAGGCACACCGGCGAACCGGCGATCCGGTCGCGGCCCCGCAAGGTGAGCAAATCGGGCGCGCCGGGGCCCGCACCGATGAAATGGACGGTCATGTGGCAGGTCCTTGGGCGATGGCGCAGGTCGCCATTCGGTCGGGGGAAATGGTGCGGGACGACAACAGTCTCGCTCCTGGACCGGCGGCGGCAAGCGCGGCCGCTTCAGCGACGCTGCCGGTCGCGCGGGCGACGATACTGGCGGTGGATTGCGTCGTGGTGCTCGTCGCCTGCAACGCGGCAGGCGACACGCCGATGACCGGAAGCTGCATGGTCGCGGCGAGGTGCGATACCAGGGCAAGCTTGTCTTCGGCCGTCGCGAGTGCCGTGACCGCCGGATGCCCCCGCTGCGCGTTGGCGAGCGCCGCCCGCAATGCCGCGACATCCGCCGCACCCCGGAAGCCGAAACCGGCGACGATCACAGCGTGACGCTCCATTGAACGACCGGGTAGCGCGCGCGCCAGCCACGTCGCGTGCCGAGCGGAACCGCATCGGACAATTCGACCCGCAACAGGCTGCCGCCCTTCGAACCATGCCACCGCGTCAGCAACGCCTCCGATTCCAGCGTGACGGCGTTGGCGACCAACCGCGTACCGCTGCCCGGCGTCGAAAATAACCGGGCGAGCAGATCGTCCGACAATCCGCCGCCGACGAAGATCGCGTCGGGCTTGGCGTGGCCCTCCAATGCTTCCGGCACACGCCCCTCGACGACATGAAGACGGTCGACGCCCAAGGCCATGGCATTGGCGCGCACGCGTGCAGCCCGGGTCGGATCGGCCTCGAACGCGATCGCCTGCGTCGAGGCGTGCGAAAGCAGCCACTCGATACCGATCGACCCCGAGCCGGCGCCGATGTCCCACAACAACTCGCCCGCTCTCGGCGCGAGCGCCGACAGCGTCAGCGCGCGGATCGGGCTCTTAGTGATCTGCCCGTCATGGTCGAACCATATATCCGGCACGCCGGACGTCTGCGGTAGGACCGAGCCGTCGCCCGCGAAGAGGATGCCGACCGCCACCGGGTGGACGATGTCCGCGAAAACCCCCGCCGCCGCCGCCGTTTCCCGGATCCTCTCCCGCTCGCCGCCCAGCGCCTCCAGCACGTGGACCCGCGACGCGCCGAACCCCAAGCCGTCGAGATACCGGCAGAGGTCGCCAACGGCTTCTCCATCGCGGACGAGCACGATCGCGCGACGGTTCGGCGCTGCGTGAGAGCGGAGGCGCGTGAAGGGCGCGGCATGTAGCCCGAGGCAGGCGGTATCCTCGATCGCCCAGCCCAGCCGGCTCGCGGCCATGCCGAACGTGGAAGGCGAGGGGTATGCGACCCACTCGCCCGGCTCGAGCTGGCGGGTTACCGATGTCCCGGCGCCGAACCAGAACGGATCGCCCGAAGCCAGCATCACCACCCGCCTGCCACGATATTCGAGCAAGCGGGGCAGGCCGAGGTCGAACGGCACTGGCCACGGCATCACCGCGCATTTAAGGTCCGGCAGCAGCGCCAGATGGCGGGTCGCGCCCGTCACCAGCTCGGCGTCGGCAAGCGCTGCCTTGGCCGAAGCGGAAAGCCCCGCCGCGCCGTCTTCGCCTATTCCGACGATCGTCAGCCAGGGAGTATCAGCCATGTCGAACATCCTGGTGCTGGGCGGCACGACCGAGGCCAGTGCACTTGCGAGCCTGCTGGCCGCTCGCGGCGAGACGGCCGTGCTCAGCTACGCCGGTCGCGTCGCCGATCCCAAGCCCCAGCCGGTGCCGGTGCGGGTCGGCGGTTTCGGTGGCGTCGACGGGCTTGCCGCCTATCTGCGGGCGCATCGCGTCACGCACCTGGTCGACGCCACGCATCCCTTCGCGGCGCAGATGAGCACGAACGCCATCGCGGCCGCAGACCGTGTCGGCGTGCCGCTTCTCGCTTTGACCCGACCCGCCTGGAAACCCGTGGCCGGTGATCGCTGGACCAACGTCGCGACCGTCGACGCCGCCGTCGCCGCGCTTGCCGGTCCGCCACGCCGTGTGATGTTGGCGCTCGGCCGCATGCACGTCGACGCGTTCGCGGTGCAGCCGCAGCATTATTACCTCCTCCGGTTCGTGGACCCGCCGGCCGAGCCGCCCGTCTTGCCGCGCCATCGCCTGGTAGTGGATCGCGGTCCGTTCGACGTCGAGAGCGACCTGCGCCTGATGCAGGCGCACGCGATCGACATCATCGTCTGCAAGAACGCCGGCGGTACCGGCGCCAAGGCCAAGCTGGATGCGGCGCGTGCGCTCGACTTGCCGCTGATCATGATCGCTCGCCCGGTCCTGCCGGTCCGGCGCGAAGTCCATGCGGCGGAGGATGTGCTGCACTGGCTCGATCATGGCGCCGACCGGGGGGTGTAGAGGATCGGGCCCGCCGGGCGCTCGATGATCCGCGTCAGGCTGGAGCCGATGATGATCATGGTCCGCATGTCCGCCATCTCCGCGCACGCGTCGGGGAGCGGCACGATGCGGAGCGTCTCGTCAGGGGTCGAAACGGCGCGGGCGAACAGCACCGGGCGAGCGTCGCAGCAGGTTTCGCGGAGAATGTCGAATATCCGGACCAAGGCGTCGGGCCGCGCTTTCGAACGGGGGTTGTAGAAGGCGATCGCGAAGTCTGCTTCGGCGGCGAGGCGCACGCGGCGTTCGATCAGGCTCCAAGGTTTCAGATTGTCCGAAAGGTTGATCGCGCAGAAATCATGGCCGAGCGGGGCACCGGCGCGGGCGCTCGCGGCGAGCATCGCGGTGATGCCGGGGAGGACTCGGATGTCGAGGCTGAGCCAGTCGCGCGGACCGGCTTCAAGCGCTTCGAACACGGCGGCGGCCATCGCGAACACGCCGGGGTCGCCTGACGAGACGATCACGACGTGCCTGCCTTGCGCGGCGAGGTGGAGCGCGTGGCCGGCGCGGTCCAATTCGACGCGGTTGTCGCTCGGGTGGAGCGTCAGCCCCTCGCGAGGCGCGACGCGGGCGACATAGGGGATGTAGCCGATCACGTCGGTCGCATCGGCGAGCGCTGTGGTGACCTCGGGGGTCACGAGCAGCGGATCGCCGGGGCCGAGGCCGGCGATGACAAGCCAGCCGGTCATGGCCGCCGCCCCTGGCCGTGGATGAGAAGAATCGCGAAATACGGCGTGACGGCCGCGGCATCGCATAATCGCGTGACGCGCTGGTCCGCCATCGCTGCGTGTTCGACGAGCCAAGCCGATTCCGCACGTCCGGCAGCGGCGACCGCGCGGCGAAGCTTGTCGAGGTGGCGGCCGATCTTCATCACCACCAGCGCGTCGGTATCGCGGATCCGGCGCACCAGGTCGTCCTCGGGGAGAGTCCCCATCAGCACGGTGAGCACGTCGTCGCCCCAGGTGATCGGCGCACCGCTCGCGGTCCACGCGCCCGACATGCCGGTGATGCCGGGGACGACCTGCACCGGCGCGATCGACTGGAGCCGGGTGTAGAGGTGCATGAACGAGCCATAGAAGAACGGATCGCCTTCACAGAGCACGACGACGTCCTGGCCGGCGCGGACGAGTGTGGCGAGGTGATCGATGCAGACGGTGTAGAAGGCGGCGAGGCAGTCGTTGTAGCGCGGGTCCGACACAGGAATTTCGGTCGTCACCGGATATTCCATAGGGAACTCGATCACGTCGTCGCGGAGCATGCCGTCGACGATCTTCCGCGCGTGCCCTGCGCGGCCCGCCTTGCGAAAATAGGCGATGTGGCGCGCACCGCGGACGAGGCGGTCGGTGCGGACACTCATAAGGTCCTGCGCGCCGGGACCGAGGCCGACGCCGTATACCGTACCGACAGTCATTCGGTGCCGCTCGCGAGCGCGTTGATCGCGGCGACCGTGATCGCGCTGCCGCCCATCCGGCCCTCGACGGCGACGCAGGGCACGGGCTGGTCGGTCCAGAGCGCCGCCTTCGATTCGACCGCGCCGACGAAGCCGACCGGGCAGCCGATGATCGCTGCCGGGCGCGGGCAGTCGGGGTCCTCGAGCATGTTGAGCAGGTGGAACAACGCGGTCGGCGCGTTGCCGATCGCGACGACTGCGCCGGCAAGATGCGGGCGCCACAACTCGAGTGCGGCCGCCGACCGGGTGTTGCCCATTGCGCGTGCGAGGTCCGGCGTTCGGGGATCCTGAAGCGTGCAGACGATGCGGTTGTCGGCCGGCAACCTCGCCTTCGTGATGCCTTCAGTGACCATCCGCGCGTCGCACAGGATCGGCGCACCGCCCTGAAGCGCTCGGCGGGCGTCGACCGCGAAGGTGGGGCTGAAGCGGATGTGACTGGCTAAACCGACGACGCCGGCGGCGTGGATCATGCGGACCGCGACGGGCTCTTCGTCGGGCGAGAAGCGCGCGAGATCGGCCTCGGCGCGGATCATCGCGAAGGACTGGCGATAGATCGCCGCGCCGTCGGTTTCATAGGCGTACGGCATTCAGGCGGCTCCGAACTGGGCGAGGATCTGCGCGGCGTCGAGGCTTGCGCGGGAGGTGCGCGCACCGGCGCATGCATCGAAAGCGAGGTCGTAGCGGCCGTCGCGGCCGGTCAGCACGACATCTGCCGTCGCGGCGCGCGCGCACCCCTTGGCGCATCCCGAGACGTGGAGACGGCCGGTAATGTGCGGCGCGAGGCGACGGGCGAGATCGCGAGCCTCGACGGTGGCCTGAGGACAAGCGGGCGCGCCGACGCACGCGTCTACGTTCAGTATCGGCGAAGACGGGTCGACGATAAAGTGGCCCGGGTCGGGTTGGGTGGCGAGCGGCGTGTCGGTTTCGCAGAGCAGGACATGCCACGGTGTGGTTCGGATCGCCTGGATTGGCGGATCGGCGTAGAGCAGATCAGTCAGCGCGGTCGCGGTCAGGCGGCCGAACGGGAGGCCAAGCAAGATCCCCAGCGGATGCGCACCGGGGCTTAGCGGTGCCGCGATGGCGGTGGGGGGGAGTGTTCCACGGGCCCGGTCGGGAAGTGGCGCATGATGTCGTGCGACGCGCTTGCTGACGGTGCCGCCAGTGTCGACGAACCAGTGCGCGAGCGCGATCAGGTCGTCGACTTCGGTGACTGGTGCCAGCGGCACTCCGAGATCGCGGCCGTCTGCGCGGAGGATCAGCGTGCCGGACGCGGCGCGCTCGATGCGGAAGTCGGCGGGCGCTTCGTGCAGCATCGGCCTGGCGCCGGCATCGATCGCGAAGCCGATCTTGCCGGGGAGATCGGGCAGGTCGGACAGTCGAGCGCGCAAGGCCTCGGCGATCCGGTGGGTGTCGTCGCCCGCGCGCCAGTCAGGGGCGACGAGGATGTTGGCGCGGGCTTCGCGGATCGGGTCGGGATCGATCAGGCCTAGGTCGAGCAGCGTGTCGACCAGCGGTCGCCAGCCATCCTCGCGGACGCCGCGGATCTGGAGATTGGCGCGATTGGTCAGGTCGATCTGCCCGTTGCCGTATTGGGTGGCCGCTTCGCACAGTCCGAGCGCCTGCGCGCGGGTGAAGCGGCCGAGCGGCGGGCGGACGCGGACCAGCAGGCCGTCGCCGGCCATCATCGGGCGCCAGGCGTCGGGGCACCAGCCTTTGACCACGGGCGCGGTCATGACGGCAGGTCCAACTGCGCGAGGATCGAGTTGCGGCGGGTCGGCCAGAGATCGGCGGCATGGAGCGCGGCGAAGCGCGCCTGCATCGCCGCGAGCGCGTCGGGGTTCGCGTCGGCGAGGAACGCGTGGACGTCGTCGCGGCCGAGCGTGGCGTCGTAATAGAGATCGATCAGTTCGGGGCGGACTGCACCGGCGAGATGCGCGAACGCGCCGAGGTGATCGAGCGTCGCGGCGATCTCCGCACCGCCGCGAAAGCCGTGCCGCATCATGCCGTCGATCCAGGCTGGGTTCGCGGCGCGGGCGTGGACGACGCGGGCGATCTCCTCGCGCAACGGTCGGGCGGCGATGCGCGCCGGGTCTCTCGCGTCGAGGTGATAAAGCGCGGCGGCGCCTCCTGCGACGGATTGCGCGGCGGCGAACCCGGCTTCGTGCGCGGCATAGTCGGCGGCGAGGAGCAGGTCGGTTTCGGGGAGGTCCTGAATGTGGACGAAGGCGTCGGCGGCGGCGACGCGGTCGCGGATGCCGGTCGGGTCGAAGCGGTCGGTTTCCGCTCGATCGTCGCCGTCGAGCGCGTGGCTGGAGGCGGCGAGCCACGCCTGACCCGCCGTCAACCGCGCTTCGGGCGTGTAGGTCTCGGCGGCGTCGCCCATGCCGAGGCCATAGCGACCGGGCTCGGGTCCGTAGACGCGCGGGGTCGGGGCGTGGCCGACGAACGGGTTCCAGTCCGCCGGTTCGTCGCGCGCGGCGAGGGCGCGGACGGCTTGGCCGAACATCGCGCAGAGCGTCGGGAAGGCATCGCGGAACAGGCCCGACACGCGCAACGTGACGTCGATCCGGGGGCGGTCGAAATTGGCGAGCGGGAGGATCTCGATGCCCGTTACGCGGTCGGACTGCATGTCCCACACCGGCTCCGCGCCGAGCAGGTGGAGCGCCATCGCGAATTCTTCGCCCGCCGTGCGCATCGTCGCCGAAGCCCAGAGGTCGACGACGAGGTTCCGCGGGTAGTCGCCGTGATCCTGCAAATGGCGGCGGACGAGTTCGTCGGCGAGCTTAACGCCTTGGGTTTGGGCGGCGCGCGAGGGGACCGCGCGGGGATCGGTGGTGTAGAGGTTGCGGCCGGTCGGGAGGACGTCGGCGCGGCCTCGCCATGGGGAGCCCGACGGGCCTGATGCGACACGCTTGCCGCGGAGCGCCGCCAGCAAGCCGGCGCGTTCGGCGGCGCCGTGCTCGCCGCGACCGTAGACGTGCAGGCCGTCGCCATACTGGCTCTCCTTCACGTCGCAGACGAACGTGTCGATGCGGGTGATCGCCTCCGCCTGCGACCGGACGTCGCCGAGACCGAGCGTCGCGGCGAGGCCGGTCGCGGTCGCCTCGTCGCGGATGTCGGCTTGCAGGCGGTCGCGGCGCGCGGGATCGAGGCCGTCGGCGGTGGAGAATTCGTCGAGCAGCGCTTCGAGCCGACCGAGCCCGGCGCCGCTGCGGGTGCGTTCGAGCGGCGGCGGGACATGGCCCAAGGTGACCGCACCGATCCGTCGCTTGGCTTGCGCGGCCTCGCCGGGATCGTTGACGATGAACGGGTAGATCACGGGCATCGCGCCGGCGAGCGCTTCGGGCCAGCAGGCGTCGGACAGCGCGACCGACTTGCCTGGGAGCCATTCGAGCGTGCCGTGCGCGCCGACATGGACGAGCGCATCGGTGCCGCGCGCCCGGAGCCAGAGATAGAAGGCGACATAGCCGTGGCAGGGGCAGCGCGAAAGGTCGTGATACTCGTCCGCGCGCACCTCGCTGAGGCCGCGTTCGGGCTGGAGCGCAACGAGAACACCGCCTCGGTCGATCGCGGTGAAGCTGAAGTCTTCGGTGGGGTCGCCGCAGCTTCGGGCGAGGTCTTCGCGCAGGGTCCGGGGGAGGCGGGCGAGTGCCACCTGGTACTCGGCGAGGGGCCAGTGGATCACCGACGTCGCGAGGTCGCGGTCGCTGGCCGCGACGGTGTAGCCCGCCGCCGTCAGATCCGTGAGGATCGCATCCGTCGAGGCGAGCGCGTCGAGGCCGACGGCGTGCGCCATCTGGTAGGCCTTGCCGGGATAGGTCGAGAGCACGACCGCGATGCGGTGATCGGCGACGGATTTTCGCGCGAGTGTCGCCCAAGCGTCGATCCGCGCGCCGATCGCGGCAATCCGCGCGGGGTCGGCGCGGTGTTCGCGGCGGGCATATTGCAGGTCGCCGTCGCGGGCGGCGGCTTCCTTGAAGCTGGCGACACCGGCGAACAGGCGGCCGTCCACTTCGGGCAAAATGACGTGCATCGCGAGGTCGGCGGGCGAGAGGCCGCGGGTGGAGCCGGTCCACGCGGCGCGGTCGGAGGTGGCCAGTGCGATCTGGAAGACGGGGACGTCGGCGCCGTCGAGCGGGGTCGCGTCCGAGGCGCTGCGCGCGGAAAAGGCGGTGGCGTTAACGATCGCGGCGGGTGCGAGCGCCTCGACCCAGCGCTTCAGCCAGCCGGCGGCGTCGGGGGCTTTCAGCGAGGGCGCGAACAGCCCGACGACAGCGTAGCCACGCGCGGTCAGGTCGGCGTGGAGCGCCTCGATCGGGTTCAGGTCGGCGGCGGTCAGGTATGAGCGGTAGAAGACGATCAGGATGCGCGGGCGCGTCGTGTCGAACGCGAACGCCGCCGGGCAGGTCACGCCGCCGCGCGGTTGCCAGCCGCCGACATCGGCGATCGCGCGCACGCCCGTGACGGGGCCGGCATAGCACCCCGCCGCGAGCGCGAACTGCGCCAGCGCCGCCTGCGCCGCGACCGCGCCGCCGGTGTCGCAGAGGTGCGCGAGGCGGCGCAGCGTCGACAGCGGGATCGTCGAGGCGGCGTCGAGACGTGCGTCGATCCGACCATCGGCGGGGAGGACGGCGAGCGCGATATGCTTTTCGCGCGCGAGGTGCTCGACCTGTTGCAGGCCGTAGCTCCAGTATGAGCGCCCGCCGATCAGCCGGATCAGTATCCCCTTTGCGCCGGCCAGCGTCTGCTCGACATAGGTGTCGACCGAGAGCGGGTGCTGGAGCGCGGTCAGGTTGGCGAGGCGCAACGACGGCAACCGGCTTCCGCCCGCATCCGCACGCCGCCATCCCGCCGCGAACGCGCCGAGATCGCCGTCGGAGAAGGAGAGGACGACGAGATCCGCGGGGGATTGGGCGAGATCCTGCGGGACCGCGCTTTCCTCCAGTCCGTGGGTCTCGCGGAAGACGACGTGCATCGTGATCCTCAGGCGTCCAGCGCGGCCTTGATCCGGGCCTCGTCGATGCGGTCGTGCTCGGCGATCACCACCAGTTGCGTGCGACGCGGTTCGCCCGCGCGCCAGGGGCGATCGTATTGCGTGCGGACGCGGGCGCCTACGGCCTGGACGAGGAGGCGCATCGGCTTGCCGGCGATCGCGGCATACCCCTTCACGCGGAGGATGTCGGCACTGCGAGCGAGCGCCTCGATCTTCGCGGTGAGGTCGGCGGGATCGGCGATCTCACCCAGATCGACGACGACGCTGTCGAAATCGTCATGTTCGTGATCGTCCTCGCCGTCGTGATGCGACGGGCGGCTGGCAATGTCGTCCTCGGCAGCGGCGTTGAGGCCGAGGATCACGCGCGGATCGATGATGCCGTCGATGAGGTCGATGACCGGAAGCGGCCGTGCGGACTCGGCAGCAATGACCGCGCGCGCCTTCGCAACGCCCTCCGGTCCGGCGAGATCGACCTTCGTCAGCAGCACGAGATCGGCGCAGGCGAGCTGGTCCTCGAACACCTCCGACAGCGGCGTCTCGTGATCGACGCTCGGATCGGCGGCGCGTTGCGCGTCGAGCGCGGCGACATCGGGGGCAAAGCGACCGGCGGCGACCGCCTCGGCATCGGCAAGCGCGATAACGCCGTCGACGGTGATGCGCGAACGGATCGCGGGCCAGTCGAACGCCTTGAGCAAGGGTTTCGGCAGCGCGAGGCCGGACGTCTCGATCAGGATGTGATCGGGGCGCGGGGTCAGCGCGAGCAGCGTCTCGACGGTCGGGATGAAGTCGTCCGCCACCGTGCAGCAGATGCAGCCGTTCGCCAGCTCGACGACGTTCTCCGCCGGGCAATCGGGGATCGCGCAGCCCTTGAGGATGTCGCCGTCGATCCCGAGCGTGCCGAATTCGTTGACGACCACCGCGAGGCGGCGACCCCCGGCGTTACGGATCAGGTGGCTGATCAGCGTGGTCTTGCCGGCGCCCAGGAAGCCGGTGACGATCGTGACGGGGACCTTGGAAAGGTCTGGCATTTTTAGTCTCCTCGACGTCCAAAAGCGCACGCGCGCCCTTTCGGACACGCGCGTTCGTCGCTCAGACGGAGTACCGTGCCGCGACCATCCCCTGGATCGTAGCAAGAGCGACCTTTGCGCTGGCAGGTCTCCTGGCTCGCGGGTCGATGCTCGACATACGCCTTCCCAGGTCTTCACCCAGTGGCTACCCCTCAAGGAAGAAGGGCGTGTGCGTCTCGCTCACCGCTTACAGTTGCAGGGACAGCCGCGGCATAGGAGGGGCGAACCCTTCCGCACCGCATTCCCATTCAAGCCCCGAAGGGCACCGGCGCGATCTGTGAGGTTCGGTCGAACCGACCCTCGGGGGTGGGTTAGAGCAGTTTGGCGAGTGTGCCAATTCGTCTTTGTCATTGTCATCCCCGCGCAGGCGGGGATCCATATTCTCCGACCTCAGCGATCTTGCGGTGCGTTCAGCCAATATGGATTCCCGCCTCCGCGGGAATGACTAACTCGCGTGCACCACCTCGATCTCGTCGAAGCGTTTCCACCGATAAATTGCGATGCTCAGCACCCAGCAAAGCACGAACAGGCCGATGATCGCGAAGCCGAGGCCGTTGAAGTTTTCGCCAAGCGCCGTGGCGATATCCCACACCCCGCCGGCCAGGCCGAGCTTGGCGCCGAGCAGAGCCAGCGTCTCGATCCCACCGATCGCGATCGCGACGATCGCCGAGATCAGCGTGATGGTGATGTTGTAATAGAGCTTGCGGATCGGCTTCACGAACGCCCATTCATACGCACCGAGCATGACGACGCCGTCCGCGGTATCGACCAGCGCCATGCCGGTCGCGAACAGGACCGGGAGCACCAGCACCGTGCCGATCGAGAGGCCGTCGGCGGCCTGGCTCGCCGAAAGACCGAGGATCGCGACTTCGGTGGCCGTGTCGAACCCCAACCCGAACAGGAAGCCGAGCGGCGCCATGTGCCAGCTCCGCGTGACGAGCCGGAACATCGGCCGGAACAGCTGCGCGAGCAGCCCGCGGTTGCCGAGCAGCAGGTCGAGATCCTCCTCGACATAGGTCCCGCCGCCGCGGACATGGCCGAACGTGCGCCATACCGAGCGCAGGATGATGAGGTTCATGCCGGCGATCGTGAACAGGAACACCGCCGAGATGACGGTCGCGACCACGCCGCCGACCTGCTTGAACGCCTCGAACTGCGACAGCGCGCTGGCGGTGAGCGCGATCGCGACGGCGGCGATCAGGACGATCCCCGAATGCCCGATCGCGAACCAGAAGCCGACCGCGATCGGGCGCTGGCCGTCCTGCATGAGTTTCCGCGTCACGTTGTCGATCGCGGCGATGTGATCGGCATCGACCGCGTGGCGCAGACCGAGCCCCCAGGCGAGCAACGCGGTGCCCAGCATCAGCGGTTGCGCGTGGAACAGCGAGAACGCCCAGCCCCATGCAGCGATGTTCGCGGCGATCAGCGCCCCGAACATCCAGCCGATCCGCTTGCGGGTGGTCGCCCGCGCGGGTCTTTCGATCATCAAGGTCGTCATGCAAAGCACTCCCCGGCGTCCGACGATGGCGGGAGCCTGCCGCGAACGGCCGGGACATGCGGCGTCCGGACGCGCTGAGCGGCCGACGCACGTCGCCGATGCGACCCCCGGCCGCGTTCGTCGCTCAGACGGAGTTCACCGTGCCTCGACCACCCCCTGGGCCGGGACAAGAGCGACCAGACGCCGGCAGGTCTCCTGGCTCACGGGTCAGGGCTCCACGCCGCGCCTTCCCAGATCAACGACCCAGTGGCTGCCCTCCAGTCGAAGGGCGTGTGCGTCTCGCTCGCCGCTTACAGTTGCAGGGACAGCCGCGGCATTGGAAAGGACGCCCCTTCCGCACCGCATTCCCATTCAAGCCCTTTCGGGCACCGACGCGATCATGCGAGGCACCGGCGAACCGGCGTCTCGCGGGCATGGGTACCGTCCTTCGCGCCCGATGCCAATCGATGTTTGCCAGTCGATACGGTCAGCGGTGCGCGGCCCGGATGTCGTCCGTCCTCAGGCGGCCGTGCGTGAGAAGAGCCGCGTGAAACGGGATCTGCGACCTGCCGTGCGCGGTGTCGGCGATCGTCAGCCACGCCATCGCGTCGGCGAGGCGTGACGCGGGTTCCAGCGGGATGCGGGCGAGTTCGACATCGAACGGCGCGAAATAGGCGGGTTCGCCCTGCCATTCGACCAGACGCTCGCGGGCTTGGTCGATCGACCAACCGTGGAGGTGGATGCCGAGATCGGCCAGCGCTCGGGCGACACGGAACAACAGCCAGTGGACATGGCCGAGCGCGTCGTGCGGGTCGGCATAGGCGCCGGCCCGTTCGGCGAGCTGCTCGGCATAGATGCCCCAGCCTTCGACGAACGCGGACGCGTATTCGATTCGGAGCGGGTGAGGTGGCGCGACGCCCTCCAGGCCGAGCTGGACCATATGGCCGGGGACGAGCTCGTGCGCGACCACGCTCGGCAGCGTCCAGCGGGGGCGGCGGCGGATGTCCTTGAGGTCGACGATATAGGCGCCGGGACGAGCCGGGGTCGGGCCTTCACGATAGCCGGCGCGACCACTGGCGATTTCGGTTGCCGAGAGTGGCCGGGCGGCTGCGTCGAGGCACCAGCGCGGCAGTTCGCCGAACGCCGCGGTAATGCCGGCGCGAGCGGTTGCCAGCATCCGGTTCATGTCGGCGACGGCTTCGGCGCGACCGGCATCGCTGTCGGGATAAAGGAAGCGGTCGTCGCGCCAGAGCCGGGCATAGCGGGCGGCGATCGAGCCTTTCGGCGCGCCGACCGTGTCGAACAAATGCGCAGCGCGGGTGTGGAGGCGGTTCAGTTCCGCGATCAGGCGACGTTCGGCATAGGCCGGGGTCATGCTGCCGAGCGCGCGCTGGAGTTGCAGCGCGTACCAGTCGGCGCCGCCGTCGATCCGACCGATGCCGGGGGAGGAGGGGGCAAGGTCTCGCAGGCTTTCCAGTGCCGCGATCTGCCGGTCGATGGCGGCGTTCGTGGGAGCAGCGCGCAGGGCCTCGACGGTGCGGTCCAGCGACAGCCGAGGCAGGATTATGCCGGCCCGGGCGTCGGCGAGGATGGCGGCGGTGTCCGCGTCGATCGCGGTTGGGTCCGGACGTGGGGCCTTCCAGGCGCCGGACGTGGGTGTGACGCGGTATGGACTGCGGCCGATGCGCCCGAACGCGGATCGCGCGATGGCTGCGTCGATCGCGAGGCCGGCGCGGGCGGTGGTCAGGTCGAGGCGTTCGCCGGGTTGCAGGCCCGCTGCGTCGAAGGAGGCCAACATGGGTAGCGCTTCGTCCGGGTCCGTTGCAGCCGCTGCGTCTAGGGCTTGCCGCAGGGAAGTGGCGGACCGGGCGCGGGCGCTTGTGCCGACAAAGGCCGACGACGCCAAGCCGGCGAGTATGCTTCTGCGGTTTGGCGTCATTCTGTGACGTTCCGTTCGAAGTCGGAGGGTGCGTCTCGAGATAGGGTTGCTTCGACTTCGCTCGGCACGAACAGGGTGGGATTCGGGGTGGGGGTCGCGCTGCTAGCAACGGGGTTGGCCACCACACTCGGCGAACATCCGTCCGTCATTCCCGCGCAGGCGGGAACCCATACTGACTGGCTTATCGGCGTGATCGCCGACGTCCGAGTATCCGGGCCCCAGCCTTCGCGGGGCTGACGAGGGGCAGGTGTCGGCGTAAGATAACCGTCGACGGGGATCGGAGAAGGGCCTTGGTGAAGCGTCATTGGCCGCACATCATCGGGGTAGCGCAACGCGGTTGTTTGCTCGGGTAATCTCCGGCTCGTCGTCGGTGAGCGCGACGTGGACGGCGAGCGTTGCGGGATCGATGCGGGCCGGGATCGTCAGCTTCACGGTCGTGGTCCTGGGCCGCAGGTCGAGCGGGGCGGCTAGCGAGGGGATGCTCGCAAAGGCCACCACTTTGCCCGCCGTGTCGACCAGTTCCGCACGACCACCTTTGGCGTCCTTCGCACCGAGGCTGTGCACGGTGACCGCGACGTCACGGCCCTTCACGACCACATCGTCGGTGCCGATGCCTAGGTCGGCGCGCGCATCTACCGGGGGGCCCGCTTCCACCAGCGCCAAATCGAGCACGGTCGTGCCCGGTGCGAACGTCACGTCCGTATCCGCGCTTCGCTCCAGCGTCATGGTCTGCGCGCTGCCGATCGGTGCGAGCGTCTTGCCGCCGTCGGGGCTGCTCGACGCCTGCATCGACCAGCGACCCGCGGTGACGGTCCAGGTCGACATCGTCGCACGCTGAGCGTGGTCGGTGGTGTTGTAGGCAATTACGCGGAACCTGGTGGGCGTGGCGCCCGGCAGCAGGATCGCGACCCGTTCGGCAGCGCCCGGCTCGGCGAAACGCCAGCTTACGGTGTTGCCGGGCCAGCTCTGGTTGCGGCGCAGCGCGATGCCGCCGAGGCGCTCGCGTTGCAGGATCTCGTTCGGCTGATCGACGCGGTCGCTCCACCAATGGCCCTCGGTGTACATGTCCATGTGCTGCGACTTGTCGGCGATCGCGTCCGCATGGAGTGCCTCGAGTGGCGCGGTGTCGCCGGTCGCGGCCCAGGCGATGTAGCGCGCGAACGGGTCTTCGGATTTGGCGGCTGCCAATTTCGTGCGTGCCGCCGGGCCACCGGGCAGCGCATCGAAGGCGTTTTCGTTGAACTCGGCGAGCGCACCCGGTCCGGCCTTGGCAAGCCGCGCCTCGATCGGACGCAGGTATTTCGCGTCGCCGGTGTAGCGCCACGCCGCCCAGGTCGCCTGTAGCGACGTGGTGAGCCCGCCGCCGTCGCCGACGCGCTCCGCATCGGTGCGCCAGTTGATCTCGTTGGGATAGCTCCAGCTACCGTCCGAACCCTGTTTCCCGTGCGACATCCAGCCGTCGATCACGTCGGTGACGAGGCCGCGCGCGAGCGGGTTGGCGTTGTAGAGGCCGACCAGCATCGGGCCGTGCATAACGGTGAAGGCATAGGGTTTCTGCCATTCCCACGCGCCTTCGCGGTACATCTTCCGCCCCCCATACCAGTTGCTGGCGAAGTGCATGTGCCCGGCCGGATTCTTCAAGATCACGGTCTGAAGGGCGCGCGTGTTTTCCATCAGGCGCTCGACCGCTTTGGGTTCGCCCCAGTTGAGGTACAGGCGCTCGGCGTTGCTGTTCAGGCCTTCCTCGTACGCATGGAGCTCGTCCGCGGTGATATAGCCGAGCCCGTTGACAATCATGCCGTTCTTGTAGACCGCATCGGACAGCGCGCGGAGCGAGGCGTTGATCTTGTCGGGCTCGACTCCCATCAGCGCGAGGCCAGGCCATTGCTGGGTGAGGTCGGTATCGTCGGAGATGCCGCCACCGAAATCGCCGTACGGGACCTGGCGTTCATCGATCCACCAGGTGACGAACTGGCGCACGCGCTTCAGGTCTTCGAGCTGGCGGAACGCCCATAGCGGCACGCCGACGGGCGCGACCGGCTGGACGAAGGCGGGCAGGTTCTCGGGGCGGTAGTTGATGTCGGCCCAATAGGCGCGGGCGCGCGCATTGTCCGGGTCGACGCGGAGCAGGTCGGAGATGTCCGCGAACAGCCGTTGATAGAGGCCGGCGCGCTTGGACGCGGTGTGCTCCTCGACGAGGAAGCCCCAATTGTCCCGCACCTGATCGAGCCGGTCGGCGACGTGTTCGGCCAGTGCGGCAGCGCGGGGTTTGAAGACCAAGCGGATCCTGGCGCCGTTGAGCGCGGCGGCGTCGAAGTCCGGCGCTGCGCTCGCGATCGTGAGGTAGAGGCTGTCGTTGGGCAGAATGCGGTCGCGCAAATCCAGCCAGAGCGTACGCGCTTCGTTCGGGCGGACCGAAACCGACAGGTCGATCATGTCGCGCCCGGGCCAGATCGGGTCCTTCACGCGAATGTTGAGCGCGACCAAGCCGGCGGCGTTGGGCTTGGCTTTCAACGTGGGGATGTCGATCGCGAGGCCGTCGAGGCCGTCGTTGAGGTTCTGCCAGCCATAATCGAACGCGCGGGCGAGCGGGCGGTCGGGGAGCGCGTCGCCGAAGCTCGCGGGGATCAGGATGTGAACGATCGGCGCAGCATCGGTGCGGCGGATGGGAGCACCGGATGCGCCGCCCGAGCCTGCGCCGACCGAAGCCTTGAGGCCGGCGGAGGGCATGGCGACGACGGTGCTGCGTTCGTCGGGCGCGAACCGGCCGGCGATATAGGTGTTGAGGGGCGCGAGCGCAGCAAGGTTGGGGGAGGCGGCGGCGTCGACGGTGTAGGAGAGCTTGAAGCTGCCGGCGGGTTCCGCGCCCGCACCAATATCATACGCCCAGAGTTCCTGGATCGGCTGCTCCTGCACCGTGTTGGTGAAGCTCAGCGTGCCGCCGGTGCGGGGCGCGAACTGGTCGACGCTGCGGACAACGCCTTGGGGACGGGTGGCGATCGGGATGGTCCTGGCCCCGTCGCTCCAGTCGAGGCGGCCATAGGCTGCACCGCGGATCTCGACGCGGTTGACGCGCTCGCCGGGGGGGATCGTCAGGTCGTAGCGCTTGCCGCCTTCGACATAGGTGTTCCAGTCGGGCAGCTCGAAATAATCGTCGCGGCCGGGCAGGCGGGAGCGGTTGTAGACGCCGGGCCAGGTCGTCTCGGCGATCCCGTCGACGCCCTTCCACATCCATTCCTTCAGGTCCTTCGCATCGGCGAACTCGACTTTCCGCACGCGCGTTACGGGCGCGTCGAGAACCGGCGGCGCGGACTTGTCCCAGCCGTAGCGGTGGAGCCAGGCGGACCGCTTTGCGGTCGGGTCGGTCGCAGGCGCTGACGACGGTTCCCGCTTGTCGGCAAGCGCTGCGACGTCGGTGGCGGGGAGCATGCGATCATAGACGCGGATCTCGTCGAGGTCGGAGCCGCGCATGAAATTATAGCGGCTCTGGACCTGATGCGGCGACATGACGCGGCCAGCGAGCCCGAACTGGTCGAGGCCGCTGTCGAGGTCGGCCTTCTGGTCCTTCCGCGCGACCAGCTTGCCGTCAACGTAGAGCTGCACGCCGACCGTCTCGTCCCACGCAAAGGCTATGTGCGACCAGACGTCGGCGGCGGGAGCTTGCGGTATCGTCCAGGAGACGCGGATCCGCGAGAGGTTCGCGTCGGTCACGAAGGCGTCGAAGCCGTGGCCGTTCCAGTCGATCCGCAGGAACGCCATGTCCCAGCTCGAATGGTCGGCGAACCCGGTGCGGAAGATCACGAAGGGCGCTTCGCCGACGGGCGTGTGCGATCGCCAGAAGAAGGCGAGCGTGCCCCGGTCGGCGCGGATGTTGCCGGGCGCCTTCCATGCGACATAGCCATCATCCGCCCAGCGCGCCGCTCCGCCGATCGCGCCGTCGGGCACGACGTCCACGCCGCTGCGGAAATTGGGGACGGGATCGCCGGTCGCATAGTCCGGGGTAAGGCTCTTGTCGGCGGAGGCACGGAACAGCAAGCCGGTCGCGTCCTGCGCCTGCGCGGGCGCGATGCTGGCAACGGCCAATGCGAGGACCGACGCCGTGGTGAAACGCTTCACTGTTCTCTCCTTGGGGCCAATCTGCGTTGAGCGATTTGGCGAACTGCTCGTCGTCTGAAGCTTGTTCTCCCGCGAAGGCGGGAGTCCAGTCTGGGCTCCCGCCTTCGCGGGAGAACACGGGGGCGAGGGGTCAGCCCGCGTCCACTCTCGCCAGCCTCGGCGACAGCAAGTGCACGACGGTGATCGCGATCAGATACGTGCTGCCGGCGACCGCGAAGATCAGCGTATAGCTCCCGGTGGTCTGCAGGACGTATCCGGTGAACTTCGCCATCATCATCCCGCCGATCGCACCGACCGTGCCGCCGATCCCGACCACCGAGCCGACAGCGCCACGCGGGAACATGTCCGACGGAATGGTGTACAAGTTCGCCGAGAACGCCTGATGCGCCGCCGTCGCCAACCCAACGATGCCGACCGCGAGCCAGAGATTGTCGACATATTGCGCGAAGAAGATCGGCATCACCAGGAACGCGCAGGCCAGCATCGTAACCTTCCGCGCGAAATTCGCCGTATGCCCGCGCTTCATCAGCGTCGAAGACGACCACCCGCCCGCGACGCTCCCCAGGTCGGACAGCAGGTAGATCGCGACCAGCGGCGGCCCGAAGCTCTTCAGATCGAGATGATAGGTCTTGGCGAGAAAGTCTGGCGTCCAGAACAGGAACAGCCACCAGATCGGATCGATCAGGAACTTGCCCAGCGCATAGGCCCAGGTCTCGCGGTAGCCGAGCAGCTTGAGCCACCCGATCTTCTTGGCGGGGTCGGCTGGGTCGCTCTCGATATGCGCGAGTTCGGCGGGCGACAGTTTCGCCACTTCGCGCGGACGACGGTAGATCGCGATCCACGCGACCAGCCACACCAGGCTGATCGCGCCAGTGATGATGAACGCCATCCGCCAGCCGAACGCGATCGTGATGATCGGCACGATCAGCGGCGTGATCACCGCGCCGATATTCGCGCCGGCGTTGAACACCCCGGTCGCGAACGCGCGCTCCTTGGCCGGAAACCACTCCGAGACCGCCTTGATCCCCGCGGGAAAATTGCCCGCCTCACCGAGCCCCAGCACGACGCGTGCGGCCGAGAACTGGAACGCGTTGCCCGCAAACCCGCACAGCGTGTGGCCCAGCGTCCAGATCACGAACGCCACGGAATAGCCGATCCGCGCACCGAGCACATCGACGATCCGCCCGAAGCTCAGATACCCGATCGCATAGGCCGCCTGGAACCAGAAGATGACGTCCGCATAGGTCGTCTCGTTCCAGCCGAGTTCCGCCGAGATGGTAGGCTTCAGCACGCCGATCATCTGCCGGTCGACATAGTTGATCGCGGTCGCCGCGAACAACAGGCTGCAGATCACCCAGCGATAGCGACCGATCGCGCCACCCGCGCCATCGGCGCTCGACCTGGCCGCGCCATCGGCCGCCGGCCTGTCCATGCTTGCCATTGGCCTCTTCTCCTAAAGCAGCCTCTAGCGGGCCTTGATGGTGCAATGGACGGCGAACCGTCCGTCGAAGCGTGCCTCGATCCGGTCGCCGATCTCGACCGGGTGGACGCCGGTGACCGCGCCGGTCGAGACCCATTGTCCCGGCGACAACGCAATGCCGCGTGCCGCCATGTGTTCGAGCAGGTAGCGCACCGCGCCGAACGGACCGTCGAGCATAGTTGCACTCGTCGCGGCGCCGATCAAGGCGTCGTTGATCCACAGTTCGACCGGCCAGCCATTGATGTCGCCGTCCTTCCAACCCTCGGCATCCGCGCCGACGACCAGCCCGTTATTGTTGCCGAAATCGGACACTGTGACGGTAGGCCCGAGTAGGTTGATACCGGGGAAGGGCGAGCTCGCTATCTCGATCCCGACATGGACCGCGTCGACCATCGCGCGCGCCTCGTCCACCGTGTAGCGGGTCTTGGCTGGGTCGGGCGTGGCGCCGATCCGGAGCAGGAATTCGGCCTCCGCGGCGGCAAACCCCTCAGCGAATACCAGCATCGCGACCGGATCTGTGTCTGCCGCCAGGACCTGGTCGGCGAAGATCGGCCCGGTCAGGCGGTCGATGCCGTCCAGTGGCGGGTTGATCCGGCCGACCTTCCAGCCTGCGACGACGCCGTCGGCGAGCAGCAAGGCCGCGTCCTGCACGGCATAGCCCTCGTCGAGCGTGACGGGCACGTCCCCAGGAAATTCGGGCAAGGCGTTGCCGTTACGGCGCGCCTGCACGAACGCCCGCGCGATCCGTGTCGTGTTGTCGGTCGTGTTCGGCTGTGCCGCCAAGAACCCCTCCTGTCAGATATTCTATTTCGTCGAAGCGTATGGGAAACCGGTGTCATTGACAAGCGGCCATGCTCACGCTGAGAACAGCGCGGCCCAGTTTCCAGCATCGGCATCGGTTGCCGCACGGCCGAGCGCGGCGAGCAGTTCGGTATCGGCAAGGGCATCGCGCGGTATGCCCAGGCCTGACTCGGCAAGGCGGGCAACGACCTCCGCCGGGCCTCCTTCCGATGCCAGCGCGGTCAGCGTCTTGCCGGCAGGGTCGACGATAGGCTGGCCGGCACGCGACCGGCGGATCAGGAACGCAACCCATATGCCGAACGCGGCGACGACCTGCGTCGGCATCCGTCCCGCGCGACGGTTGGCGAGCAGCGTGTCGCCGAGCCGATAGGATAGCTTCTGCGAGCCATCCTGCGCGATCTGGTCGAGCCGGTGGACGATCACCGGGTTGCGGAAGCGTCGCAGCACCGCGGCACGATACTCCTGGATGTCGAGCCCGCGGACCGGCGGCAGCATCGGGATGATGTCGCGTACGATCATCGCGTCGACGAACCCGGCGAGATCCTCGTCGCGCATCGCGTCGGCGACGCTGGTCGATCCGCGCAGCAGCCCGGCATAGGCGAGCGTCGAATGCGCGCCGTTCAGGATGCGCAACTTCGCCTTCTCATACCCCGCGACGTCGCTCGTGACGGTCGCACCGACGCTGGCGAGATCGGGACCGATCGGGCGCCCGATATCCTCGATCACCCACTGCGCAAACGATTCGCGCTGGACCGCGGCACGGTCCTCGACGCCCAGCGTGGCGACGACGTCGGCATAAAGGGCGGCGTCGCTGGCCGGCGTGATCGAATCGACCATCGTCGACGGCACGCGGACCTCTCCCGCGATCCAGTCCGCAAGCGACGCGTCGCGCTGCCCTGCAAACGCGACGAGCGCCGCGTGCAGCTTGGCGCCGTTGTTCGCCAGATTGTCGCACGGCATCGGCACGAACGGCGCGATCCCGGCCGACCTGCGCGCCGCGAGGCCGGCGACGATCCAGCCGACGACGCTGCGCGGAACATCCGCGCCGCCGAGGTCATGCACGATGTCCGGATGCCCCAGGTCGAGCGTTCCGTCGGTCGCGAGACAATAGCCTTTTTCGGTCACCGTCGTCGTCACCAGCGCGACCGCCGGGTCGGCGAGCAACGCACGCGTCTGCCGGGCATCTTCGGGGCCGAGGAAACGACGATGCGCGCCGATCACGCGAACCGAGGGTACGGCATCGCGGATCGCCAGCGTGTAGAGCCCGTCCTGCTCGGCCAGCGCGTCGATCGTGCCGCGCGTCCGTATCGATACCGCGGCGATTCCCCAGCGCGGATCGTGCGCGAGCAGGTCGTCGACATAGGCCGCCTGGTGCGCGCGGTGGAATGCGCCGGGGCCGAAATGGACGATGCCGATGCCGCCTCTCGGGCGGGATCTCGGGGCTTGGACGAATTCTGGCAGGGTCGGCAGCGTCGAAAGGGACAATCGGTTCACAATGTCACGCCTCGTTTCCAGATCGCGATCTCGCGTTCGCCGTTGCGCTCTGCTGCGGTTTCGGCACCCGATGCAACCTGCATGATGCGTGCGAGCAGCGCCTCTTCAGTGGCGGGAAATCCATCGTCCAGCACCGCGCCCGCATCGAAATCGATCCAGCCGGGCTTGCGCGTCGCCAGGTCGGTGTTCGATGCGATCTTGATCGTCGGGACGGGGAAGCCGAGCGGCGTGCCGCGTCCCGTGGTGAACAGGATTGCGGTCGCGCCCGCCGCCGCCAGCGCGGTGGACGATACCGCGTCGTTGCCCGGCGCCTCCAGCAGCGTCAGCCCGTCGATGCGGATCCGCGCGCCATACTCGATCACGTCGCTGACCTTGGCCCGGCCCGCCTTCTGAACCGCGCCGAGCGACTTTTCCTCCAGCGTCGTGATGCCGCCAACGACGTTGCCGGGCGAGGGGTTCTCCGACACCGTCTCGCCGTGATCGAGGAAATAGCGTTTGAAGTCGTTCACGACATCGACGATCCGACCGAACACCGATGCGTCCGCCGCGCGGTTCATCAGCATCTGTTCCGCTCCGAAGATTTCGGGGATCTCGGTCACCAGCACGCGACCGCCGGCAGACGTCACGCGGTCGCTCATATGGCCGACCAGCGGGTTTGCGGTGAGGCCCGACAACCCGTCCGATCCGCCGCATTTGACGCCGAGCACGAGCCTGTCGAGGCCGACGGTCCGGCGCGGCGCGGCGGCGAGCGCGGCGAGTTCCGCGACCAGCGCACAGCCTTCCGCGATCTCGTCGCCGCTGGCCTGCGTGGTGAGCGTGCGGATCATCGCGTGACGCGATTCGGGGATCGTCGCGAGCAGCGCCTTGATCTGGTTCTCCTCGCAGCCGAGCCCGACGATCAGCACGCCGCCGGCGTTGGGGTGGCAGGACAGACTCGCCATGATCGTCCGCGTGCCGGCAAGATCCTGGCCGAGTTGCGAACAGCCGTGCGGGTGGGTGAAGGCGTGGACGCCGTCGACCGAGTCGCCGACGAGCGCGGCGGCCTTGGCGGCGATCCGCTCGGCGGTGCGCGCGACGCAGCCGACCGTCGACAGGATCCAGATTTCGTTGCGCGTGCCGACGCTGCCGTCGGCGCGGACATAGCCGTCGAACGTCGCGGTTGCGCCGGTCGGCGCGGGGAGGGGCGTGTCGTCCGGATCGAAGCGATAGGCGAGCGTGCCTTCGAGGCCGGTCTTCAGATTGTGCGAATGCACGTGCGCGCCCGGCGCGATCGCCTGTGTCGCGGTGCCGATCGGAAAGCCGTATTTGAGCACCGGGGCGCCTGCCGCGATCGGCCTAAGCGCGACCTTGTGGCCACGGCCGATATCGACCGCCAGCACCAGGTCGGTCACCATGTCGGTATCGCCCACGGCCACGACATCGCCCGCCCGCGCATCGTCGAGCAGCGTCGCCACGCCGTCGCGCGAATCGACCTTCAAAGCCTTGGCCATCGCATCCTCTTATCGGTAACCGGTGTCACTATTATGCGGGCCCGTTAGTTTTTCCGCAAGACGGCTAGGGCTGCGCGAGCTATGCCATCGTCATGCAGAAGACCGGCCAGCCGACGATCAACGACGTTGCCCGGATTGCCGGCGTCTCCAAGAAAACGGTCAGCCGCGTGATCAATCGGTCGCCGTTGCTCAACGACGATACGCGCAAGCGGGTCGAGGACGTGATCGGCGAGCTCGGCTATATTCCCAACCCGCAGGCGCGCGCGCTGGCGCTGCGCCGCAACTTCCTGATCGGGCTGGTCCACGACAATCCCAATGCACAGACCGTGCTGAACGTTCAGCAGGGTATGCTCGAGGCACTGCAGGGGACCGAGTTCGAGATGGTCGTGCGCCCGCTCGATCGTGGCTCTGCGACGATGCTCGACGATCTGAGGCATTTCCTGGAACGGCAGCGATTGTTCGGCGTGCTGCTGATGCCACCGGTGAGCGAAAATGACTCGGTCGCCAAATTGTGTGATTCGATCGGGTGCCGCTACGTCCGGATGGGCTCGGCGGTGATCGACGATACCGAGCATATGGTCGCGTCGAACGACCGCGAGGCGGTGCGGATCGCGACCGAATATCTGATCGAGCAGGGGCATCGTCGGATCGGGCTGGTCGCTGGGCCGCACGGGTTCCGCTCGGCACGCGAGCGACGCCTGGGGTTCGAGGACGCTCTGGCCGCAGCCGGAATCGCTCTGCCGAGAAGCATGATCGCCGACGGAAACTACACGTTCGAATCGGGGCTGGTCGCGGCGGAACGGTTGCTCGACGTGATGCCCCGGCCGACCGCGATCTTCTCGTCCAACGACGAGATGGCGGCGGGGATCATCCACGCGGCGCGCCAGCGCGGACTCGATATTCCGCGCGACCTGTCGATCATCGGTTTCGACGATACGCCGATCGCCGCGCATGTCTGGCCGCCGCTGACCACGGTGCGGTGGCCGATCGCGTCGATGGCGCGCTCGGCCGCACTGAAATTGATCGCCGGCGTCGACGATGGCAGCGACCTGGTCGAGGAGCCGTCGCTGTTCCTCTCGACGCTGATCCGGCGGGCTTCGGTTTCGCCACCGATCGACGTAGAGACGTGATCTGGATGGTTGCACAGGTCTTTGACACCGGTTACCAGATTGGTACTCGAACGCGTGAAGCGGTAATCATGATCGCGAAGCGGCAAGGAGGATGACGATGGCACGGGCCCTGGAACTGCATCCGGACCGCCTTTTTCCGGCAGAGCCGGCAACGCGGGCGATCGCGCGGTCGCTCTATGCCGAGGTGGCGGCGCTGCCGATCGTCAGTCCGCACGGGCACACCGATCCGACCTGGTTCGCGGACAATGCGAACTGGACCGACGCGACCTCGCTGCTGCTCGCGCCCGATCATTATCTGTACCGCATGCTGTATAGCCAGGGCATCGATCTCGACGCGCTGGCGATCCCGCGACGTGACGGCGTCCCGGCGACCGACCCGCGCGCGGCCTGGAAGCTGTTCGCGGACCATTACACGCTGTTCCGCGGTACGCCGTCGCGGCTGTGGCTCGATCACGTGTTCGCCGACGTGTTCGGGATCGACGTCGCGCTCGAAGCATCGACGGCGGACCGGTATTTCGACCTGATCGGCGAGAAGCTGGCATCGGAGCCTTTCCGCCCGCGCGCGTTGTTCGACCGGTTCGGGATCGAGTTTCTCGCCACCACCGAGGGCGCACACGACGATCTCGCCGCGCACCGCCGGATCCGCCAGTCCGGCTGGAATGGGCGCGTCGTGACGACCTATCGCCCGGACGGCGTGATCGACGTCGAGCACGAAGCATTCACCCCGGCTATGACGCGCTTTGCCGAACTGACCGGCGAGGATGTCTACGACTGGAACGGCTATCTCGCCGCGCATCGCAAGCGCCGCGCCGACTTCCGCGCGGCGGGCGCCACCGCGACCGATCACGGGCATCCAACCGCGGCGACCGCCAATCTGTCGAACGCCGAGGCGGAGGCGCTGTTCGCCAAGGTCACGCGCGGTGACTGGACACCGGCCGACGCCGAGCTGTTCCGCGCGCAGATGCTCACCGAGATGGCGGCGATGTCGGTCGAGGACGGCATGGTGATGCAGATCCATCCCGGCTCGTCGCGCAACCACAATGCCGGGCTGTTCGCGAGCCACGGCCGCGACAAGGGCGCCGATATCCCGACGCGGACCGATTACGTCCATGCGCTGAAACCGCTGCTCGACCGGTTCGGGACCAGCACGCGGCTGTCGATCATCCTCTTCACGCTCGACGAAAGTTCCTATGCGCGCGAACTGGCGCCGCTCGCCGGGCATTATCCGTGCCTGAAGCTCGGGCCGTCCTGGTGGTTCCACGACAGCCCCGAGGGGATGCGGCGGTTCCGCGAGATGACTACCGAGACCGCCGGTTTCTATAACACCGTCGGCTTCAACGACGACACGCGCGCGTTCCTGTCGATCCCGGCGCGGCACGACGTCGCCCGCCGGATCGACTGCGGCTTCCTCGCGCAACTGGTGGTCGAGCACCGCCTTGCCGACCGGGAAGCCGCGGACCTCGCACACGAGTTGACCAGCGGCCTCGTCCGCCGCGCCTATCGTATCGACGAACCCCTTTTCGCTGCGCAAGCGGCCTGACCGGAGCCTATCATGTTCGACCGCACCTATTACGCCACGCATCCCGACATGATGGAGTGCGTCTCCAACGACGAACTGCGCGACCGGTATTTGATCCAGGACCTGTTCCGCGACGGCGAATGCGTGCTGAACTACACGCATGCCGAGCGCTTCGTGATCGGTGGCGTCGCGGTCGCCAGCGGTAGCGTCAAGCTGCCCGACCAGACCGAACCGGCGTCGGCTGCGGGACATCCGTTCCTGGAGCGCCGCGAGCTCGCGGTCGTAAACGTCGGCAAGGTCAGTGGCACCGTCACGGTCGACGGCGAGACCTTCACGCTCGGTAACAAGGACTGCCTGTACGTGACGATGGGCGCCAAGGACGTGCAGTTCTCCGGCGACGGCGCGCGCTTCTACCTGGCGTCCTGCCCGGCGCACAAGGCGTTCACGACCCGCGTCATCTCGGTCGGCGATGCGACCACGCTCGATCGTGGTTCACTCGAGGAATCGAACGAGCGGACGATCTACCAGATGGTCATCCCCGGCATCTGCGACAGCGCGCAGCTCGTCATGGGCCTGACCGTGCTCAAGCCCGGTTCGGTCTGGAACACGATGCCACCGCACATCCACGAGCGGCGCAGCGAGATCTATTTCTACTTCGAGCTCGACGATCTCGAGAAGGACCGCGTGTTCCACTACATGGGCGAGGGCGAGGCGACCCGCCATATCGTCATGGCGAACGAGGAAGCGGTGATCAGCCCGCCCTGGTCGATCCACATGGGCAGCGGCACCAAGGCGTACGCCTTCATCTGGGCGATGGCCGGCGAGAACCAGGATTATACCGACATGAACGTGCTGGATATCTGCCAGCTGGCGTAAATCTTCTCCCCTCCCGTTCACGGGAGGGGTCGGGGGAGGGCGTGTCCACGAGCGTTGGCCCGCATTTCCCCTCCCCTAGCCCCTCCCGCAGGCGGGAGGGGAATGAGAGAGAAAACATGACCAATCCCTTCGATCTGACCGGCAAGGTCGCCGTCGTAACCGGTGCGAACACCGGCATAGGCCAGGCGATCGCCCTCGCACTCGCCGCGGCAGGCGCGGACATCGCCTGCGTCGGGCGCACCCCCGCCGAGGACACCGTCGCGCAGATCCGAGCGCTCGGGCGCAAGGCGGAGATCGTGTCCGCCGACCTCTCGACGATCGAGCCGGTCCAGCGCGTCGTCGACGAGACGGTGGCCAAGCTCGGCGGCCTCGACATCCTGATCAACAACGCCGGCATCATCCGCCGTGCCGACGCGGTCGACTTTACCGAGGCGGACTGGGATGCGGTGATCGACACCAATCTGAAGTCGGTGTTCTTCCTCTGCCAGGCGGCGGGGCGGCACATGATCGCGAATGGCGGCGGCAAGATCGTCAACATCGCGTCGATGCTCACCTTCCAGGGCGGCATCCGCGTGCCGAGCTATACCGCATCGAAGTCGGGGATCGGCGGGCTCACCAAGCTGCTGGCGAACGAATGGGCGAGCAAGGGCATCAACGTCAACGCGATCGCGCCGGGCTATATCGCGACCAACAACACCGCGGCGCTACAGGCCGACGAGGAGCGCAACGCGTCGATCCTGGGTCGCATTCCCGCGGGGAAATGGGGCGACGCGTCCGATCTCGGCGGGGCGGCGGTGTTCCTGTCGTCGGCGGCGGCGAAATATGTGCAGGGCCATATCCTGGCGGTCGATGGCGGCTGGCTGGCGCGATAGGCTCGTCTGGCGTGATCGCCATGGACTCGGTTGAAGGGGTGGTATGAGCAAGTTTCTGGCGTTCGGCGAGATCATGTTGCGGCTCTCGCCACCGGGGCGCGAACTGCTGCTTCAGACGCCCAAGCTCGACGTGTGGGTCGCCGGCGCCGAAGCCAATGTCGTCACGCAGCTCGCACGGCTAGGCCATGATGTCGGCATGGCGACGATGGTGCCCGACAACGATCTCGGCCGCGCAGCAATCACCACGTTGCGGGGACACGGTGTCGACGCGTCGACGGTGGCGCTCGGCGGCGAACGGATGGGACTGTATTTCGTCACCTCCGGCGCAGGGTTGCGCGCCACGGAAGTCATCTACGACCGCGCCTGGTCGTCCTTCGCCGAAGCGCCGGCTAGCGCCTGGGACTGGAATACGCTGCTGGCCGGCGTCGATCGTTTCCATCTCTCCGGCATCACCCCGGCGCTCGGCCCGGTCCCGGCCGAAAGCGCACTCGCCGCCGTCGAGGCCGCGACCGAACGCGGTATTCCGGTGTCGTTCGACGGCAATTGGCGTGGGAAATTATGGGAGCGCTGGGATTCCGACCCACGCGCGATCCTGACCAAACTCGTCGAGCACGCCGACCTGATGTTCGGCAACCACCGCGACATCGCGCTGCTGCTCGGCCGCGATTTCTCGGGCGATGCCGAGGATCGCCGGCGTGAGGCGGCGCTGGCGGCATTCGACGCGTTTCCGCGGTTGCAGACGATCGCGTCGACCGCACGGCACGTCGAGCATGTCGATCTCCACCGCCTGTCGGCCCGCATCGATACGCGCGCAGAGCATGTCCAGACCGACGAGGTCGTGCTGGCCGGGATCGTCGACCGGATCGGCGGCGGCGATGCGTTCGCCGCGGGCGTGCTGCACGGACTACGCTCGGGCGCGGACATCGGCGAGGTCGCGCGGATCGGCCTGGCACTCGCGGCGCTGAAGCATTCGCTGCCGGGGGACGCCAGCCTGTTCCGGCAAGCCGATATCGATGCGTATCTCGCCGGCGGTCTCGATGTCCGCCGCTGACGGCTGGACGCGGCGCTCGGCCTTGGGGGCGGGCGCTGCGACGCTGATCGTCGGTGCCGCGCGCGCCACAGTGCCGCTGCCGCCGGTCGAGGTACGATGCCCCGCCGGTACTTTCGTCGGGATGCCGCTCGGAGCGGGGAGCAGCGGCGTGGCGGCGTTCAAGGGGATCCGCTACGGCCGCGCCAGGCGGTTCCGCGCGCCCGAACCGATCCCGCGCGCCGACGCGCCGGTATCCGCCTTCGCATTCGGCGCGGTCTGTCCGCAGTCGGGACCTTACGGGCCGCAATCCGAGGATTGCCTGTTCCTCAACATCTGGACCGCTGCCGCCGCCCACCCGCAGGCGAAGAAACCGGTGATGGTGTACATCCACGGCGGTGCCTATTCGAACGGCAGCGTCACCGATCCGCAGAATGACGGGCAGGCGCTGGCTGCGCGAGGCGACGTGGTGGTGGTCACGGTCAACCACCGGCTCAACGCGCTTGGCTACCTGTACCTCGCGCGGCTCGATCCCCGGTTTCCCGACAGCGGCAATGCAGGGCAGCTCGACCTGATCCTCGCGCTCAAATGGGTGCGCGCCAACATCGCGGCGTTCGGCGGCGATCCCAGCCGCGTGATGGTGTTCGGCCAGTCGGGCGGCGGGGCGAAGATCGCGACGATGATGGGCATGCCCGCCGCCGCCGGCCTGTTCCACCGCGCCGCGACGATGAGCGGCCAGCAGGTGACCGCGTCGGGGCCGCTCAACGCTACCGCCCGCGCGCGCGCATATCTGGCGAAGCTGGGCGTGGCCGATACCGATCTGTCGCCACTGCTGACGATGCCCGTCGAGAAACTGGTCGAGGCGCTGGGCGCGACCGATCCGATCATGGGCGGCGGGGTGTATTTCGGGCCGGTGCTCGACATGACATGGTTGACCCGGCACCCGTTCTGGCCGGACGCGAACCCGCTCGGCAACCGCATCCCGATGATGCTCGGCAACACGCATGACGAGACGCGGGCGTTCATCGGCATCGATTCGCCGAAGGTTCGCGGGCTCGACTGGAGCAACGTCGCGGCGCGGATGGCCCCCGAACTGCGGATCGACATCCTTCCCGAATGGGTGGTGGCGCAGTACCGCGCGCGATATCCGGACTGGTCCCCGACCGACGTGTTCTACGGCGCGACGACCGCCGGCCGCAGCTGGCGCGGGCAGGTCATCGAGGCAGAAGCGCGCGCCGATGCGAAGGCGCCGGCCTGGGTCTACCAGGTCGATTTCGCATCGCGGACCGAGCCTCGACGCGGCGCGTTCCACACGATGGACATCCCCCTGGTGTTCGGCACGCTGGGCGCAGAGGGATCGCAGACGGGCACCGCGGCGGATGCGCGCGCGGCCTCGAAGGCGATGCAGGACAGTTTCGTCGCGTTCGCGATCACCGGAAACCCGAACCCGAACCCGAACTCGAATCCTGCGGGCGCACCGAACTGGCCGGTCTATGATCGTGCAACCCGGTCGACGATGATCTTCGACGCCCGGTCCCGGGTCGAGGACGATCCGCGGCGCTGGGAACGTGAGCTGTTCGCGCGCGTGCCGTATATCCAGCCGGGCACCTGAGTTTATGTGCGGGGGATCGGATAGGCGATGATCAGGACGAGCGGGGCGACGCCGGTCTGGCGGATGCCCTCCGTCTCGCCGTCGAACAGATAGGCCGTCATCCCGGTCCGCACGGCCTGCATGGTTCCGCCAGACGAAACAGCGCCCGTGCCTGAAACGACGTAATAGACCTCGTCGTGCGCGATCCGGTGCAGGCCGATCGCGCTGCCAGGATGCAGGATGCGCTTGCGGAACTCCATCGTCCGAGATGGCACCTTGTCGCTTATCCGGTACGCGGTACTCGATCCGATCGCGCCGTGGGGCGTGGGCTCCTCGACGATCGTTGCCGCCTCGTCGACGATGACCATCGGCCGGGGAGCGGGCTGCTGCGCCGCGCTCGCCGCGGGCATCAACCCCGTGATCGCCAAGGCAGCGAAGGCGGCTCGTGACATCACTGCATCTCCTGTTTCGGACCCTGTTTCATACGATGTGCGACGCGGCATGTTGACACGCCAAAATTCCTGCGACATTGTTCTGACACCGGTTACCTAGGCAGGCAAGGGACGGTGGGGGACCAGCAAGAGCTGGCCCTTATGGAGAGGATCGGGTGCCCCCGTCGTAAGATACGGGTCCAACTCTCCAAAATAGTCAGGTCGGCGGCGCAGCGACGAGAAGTCGACCGCGCAACCGGTGTCATCGGCAACGGCCGAATGGGGGAGTGGAAGCAATGGAAGTTCAAGCATCGGCAGCGACTCGGCGAATGGGCTGGCTTGGCGGCGTGTCCGCAGGCAGTCTGGTTCTCGCGCTCGTCCTGCCCTCGATCGCGTCGGCGCAGGCCGCGCAGGTTCCGAACAGCGTGGCGCCGGGAACGCCGGCACAGGTCGATCCGTCGCCCGCGCAGACCGCCGTCGTGCCCGAAGGCGCCGCAGCCGATCCCGCCGCGACGACTGCGCCCCAGACCGCCCCCGAAGCCGTGTCCGCCGAGGGTGAGACCGCCGAGATCATCGTCACCGGTTTCCGCAAGTCGCTCGATGCCGCGCTCAACGTGAAGCGCCAGTCGGTCGCTGCGGTCGACGCGATCGTCGCCGAGGACATCGCCAAGTTCCCCGACCAGAACCTCGCCGAGTCGCTGCAGCGTATCCCCGGCATCTCGATCCAGCGCGACGCCGGCGAAGGCCGTGCCATCACCGTTCGCGGTCTCGGTGCGCAGTTCACCCGCGTTCGCGTCAACGGCATGGAGACGGTGGCCACCTCAACCGACGGCGCGAGTTCGAACCGCGATCGCGCGTTCGATTTCAACGTCTTCGCCTCCGAGCTGTTCAACTCGATCGTCGTCCACAAGACCGCCGAGGCGTCGCTCGACGAAGGCTCGCTCGGCGCGGTGGTCGATCTCAACACCGGCAACCCGCTTGGCGGCAAGATCGGCTTCACCGCGGTCGGGTCCGCGCAGGCGAGCTACAACGACCTCAGCAAGAATGTCGGGCCGCGGCTCGCCGGGTTGCTGTCGTGGAAGTCGGCCGACGGTACGTTCGGCGTCGCGGCGTCGGCCGCCTATTCGAAGACCAACAATCTCGAGCTCGGCAACAACACCGTCCGTTGGGCGCAGGCACCGTTTGACTCGGTCGACGGCACGCGCTGCTACACCACGCAGAACCGCGGCGGGGTCTACGTCCCGAGCACCGCGTGCACTGCCGCCGCGCTCGCCTTCCACCCGCGCATCCCCCGCTACGGCTCGGTCCGGCACGAACGCGAACGGCTGGGGATCACCGGCAGCGTCCAGTGGGCGCCGAGCGAGGCCACCAAGATCTCGATCGACGGCCTGTATTCGCGGTTCAAGGAAACCCGCGAGGAGAAGTGGGGCGAAGTCCTGCTGCGCTCCAACGAACGCTCGATCGACATCAGCAACTACACGATCGATGCGAACAACAACCTGGTCAAGGCCACGCTCAACGACGCCTGGGTCCGCACCGAGCATTATCTGCGCAAGTCGCAGACCGAATTCTACCAGCTCGGCGGCAGCTGGGATCAGGACGTGACCGACAAGCTGCGCTTCACGCTGATGGGTGGCATCTCGAAGTCGGACGCGACGATCCCGGTCGAGACGACCTTCGTGTTCGATGACCGCGATGCGCAGGGCTACAGCTACGACTATACCGACATGAAGAGCCCGACGCTGACCTTCGGCACCAGCGTCACCGATCCCGCCAACTTCCAGCTCGCCGAAATCCGCGATCGGCCTTCGGAGACGGTCAACAAGTTCCGCACCGCGCAGCTGCGCACCGAGTGGGACGTGGCCGAGGGGTTCCAGATCAAGGCGGGCGGCCTGTACCGCAAGTTCACCTTCGACACGCAGGGCTTCTCGCGCGATGCCGTCGTCTGCCCGACCGCGGGCGGTCGCGACGTGGTGCTCGGAACGCTGACCTGCTCGCCGAGCACGCTGTTCGGGCCGACCGCGGTGTACGGCTTCCCGGCCGGTAGCCTCGGCGAGATCTTCAACCTCGGCAAGGCGGGCCAGCCATCGGGGACGACGACCAGCTTCCTGATCCCGAACATCGACGCGTCGGCTGCGTACACCGGTCTGTACGATCGTCCGGCGACCGTTCTCGTCGGCGATACCCGCAGCGTTTCCGAGCAGGTGACCGGCGGCTATACCGAGTTCGACGTAAAGGGCGACATCCTCGGCCTGCGCTATGCGGCCAATGCCGGCATCCGCTATGTCCATACCAAGCAGCGCTCGACCGGGCTGTCGTCGGCGGTCGTCGGCGGCGTCACCGTCAACACGCCGGCGACCGTCGGCCGCAGCTATGACGACTGGTTGCCCGCGATCAACGTCGCGCTGTTCCCGGCCGAGGACGTGATCATTCGCGGTGCGATCGCCAAGGTGCTGACTCGGCCCAGCCTGGGCAGCCTGACGCCGGGCGGCTCGGTCGACGGCTTCAACTACCGCGTCACCTTCGGCAATCCGCAGCTCGATCCGTTCCGTGCGACGGCGTTCGACATCTCGGCGGAATGGTATTTCGCGCCGCAGTCGATCTTCTCGGTCGCGTTGTTCAAGAAGAACGTCGAGAGCTTCCCGGTCTCGGCCACCCGCAGCGGCACGTTCGCCTCGACCGGCCTGCCCTTGTCGGTGATTCCCGCCAGCTCCCCGGCGGCCGGTGCGCCCGAGGGCCAGCTTTGGCAGATCACCTCGCCGATCAACGGGACGGGTGCATCGCTGAAAGGCGCGGAAATCTCGCTTCAGACGACGTTCCGCTTCCTCCCCGGCTTCCTGCGCAACTTCGGCGCGCTCGCCAATGCGACGTTCGTCGATTCGAGCGCGGGCTATTCGCAGGGCGGTCCGGCGACGACGATCGTCCAGCCAGCGGGTACGCTCGGCGCGCTGCCGAACACGACCCGCACTGCAACGCTCTACGGCCTGTCGAAGCGCGCGTATAACGGCACGCTGTATTACGAGGATGCCAAGTTCAGCGCGCGCGGGTCGATCAGCTATCGCAGCCCCTATATCGACGGCGCGTCGGCGACCGGCAATCTGTTCGAGGGATATGGCGCGACCACCAACGTCGATGCGTCGATGCGCTACAAGCTGACGCCGGCACTGGAGGTCTCGCTCGAGGGGACCAACCTGACCGACAATTACCGCAGCCGGTACACCGATCTGGACGCGAACCGGAACTACGAGAACAATCATTTCGGCCGCACCTTCCTCGTCGGCGCGCGCTTCAAGATGTAGACGCGACGGATAGCATTCTCTCCCCTCCTCGGGTGCGTTCCTCATGGGAAGCGCGCCCGTTTTTTTGACCAAGGATGACGCAGATGATCGATCGTCGCAGTGCGATCCTGGGAACGCTCGCCGCGGGGCTTGCGGCCGGCGTCGAGGCGCAGACGTCGCCACCGGGCTCCGCAAAGCCGAACCGCGACGATCCCACGGAAACGATCGACCTCTGGCCCGCCGGCGCACCCGGTGCGCCGAAGACCTTGCCGATCGAGATCGTCGAGGACCGCGCCAAGGGAGCGGAGAATGCCGATCGTGCGGTCCACGGCATCGCCCGTCCGCGCATGGTCGTGTTCCGGCCCGCCAAGCCCAATGGATCGGCCGTCCTGGTGTTGCCGGGCGGCGGCTATGTCCGGCTGGTCGTCGACCGCGAAGGGTACGAGATCGCACGCTGGCTGGCGGATCGTGGCTGGACGGTGTTCGTGCTGTTCAATCGCCTGCCCGGTGACGGTTGGGCGGCGGGGCCCGACGTCGCGCTGTCGGATGCGCAGCGCGCGATGCGGCTGATCCGTGCTTGGGCCGGCACGTACGGGATCCGGCCGGACCGGGTGGCGGCGATGGGGTTCTCGGCGGGTGGGCATGTCTGCGGCGATCTCGCGACCCGGTTCGGGCGCCAGACCTATGCGCCGGTCGATGCTGCGGATCGGGGCAGCGCACGGCCGGATGCCGCCGCGCTGATGTACGCGGTGCAGTCGATGACCTTGCCGCTCGCGCATCCCGGCTCGCGCGCGCAGCTGCTCGGACCGTCGCCGACGCCGGCGCTCGAGCACGCGCATTCGACCGCGTCGAACGTGACGGCCGCGACGCCGCCCTGCTTCCTGGTCCATGCCGAGGACGATGGCAGCGTGCCCGTCGAGAACACGCTGGCGTTTCGCGCCGCGGCCAAGGCGGCGGGGGTGCCGGTCGAGACGCATCTGTTCGCGACCGGCGGCCACGGGTTCGGCATGAGCCGCGCGGTCGGCAAACCGGCGGCGATCTGGCCGACGCTGTTCGAAAGCTGGGCCAGCGCTCAAGGACTTGGCTGACGCTTAGGCGTGCGCAGACCCGATCCCGGCTTTCATCCGAACGGGCAAATGCGTAGAGCCGCTGCAGCCCTGCAGGAGCATCCGCGTGCCATCGTCGACCCTTGATCATCTGCCCTCCCGCTGGCGTTCGTCTCCGAACACCGCGGCGCTGACCTGCGCATCGGCCTGAGATCGTGGAGCCGCTAGCGCTTTCCCGGACCGACGAGCAGACCCGCGCCCGCCCCGATTGCCACCAGGCGATCAGTATCCTCGACCTGTTCACCATCGGGATCGGGCCGTCGAGTTCGCATACCGTCGGGCCGATGCGCGCGGCATGGCTGTTCGCCGATCTGGTCGCCGACGAGGCTCCTGTGGCGGTGCGCGTCGACCTGTACGGCTCGCTGGCGCTGACCGGGCGCGGCCATGCGACCGACACCGCGGTAATGCTTGGCCTCAGCGGTGCGCAGCCCGAGACGATCGATCCCGATTTGATCCCGGTGCGGCTTGCGGCGATCCGGTCGAGCGGGCGGCTGATGCTGGCCGACCGGACCCCGATCGGCTTCGAGGAAAGCCAGCATCTGCTGTTCCACGCGAAGACCTTCCTGCCGGGGCATCCCAATGCGGTGACCTTCACCGCGGCGTTCGGCGACGGGCGGAGCGTCGAGCGGACCTATTTCTCGATCGGTGGCGGCGCGATCGTCGAGGCGGGGTCGGGGCCGGTCAAGGCCAACATCCTGCTGCCGCGGCCTTTCTCGTCGGGCGCCGAACTGCTCGCGACGGGTGACGCCACCGGCATGACGATCGCCGAGATCGTTCGCGAGAACGAGATCGCGTGGCGCCCCGACAGCGAGACCGACGCATTCCTCGATGCCGTCCGCGCGGCGATGTTCGCGTCGATCGACCGCGGCTGTCGGCAGGGCGGGATCCTGCCGGGCGGGCTGAAGGTGCCGCGGCGGGCGAAGGCGCTGTTCGAGGGATTGCAGGCGCGAGATACCGCCGCCGACCCTTCCGCGGTGTTCGAATGGGTGAGCCTGTACGCGCTCGCGGTGAACGAGGAGAATGCGGCGGGTGGCCGCGTCGTGACCGCACCCACCAATGGCGCGGCAGGCGTGCTGCCCGCGGTACTGCGCTTCTACGAGACGTTCACCAAGGACCCGACACCGAAGGGCGCCCATGATTTCCTGCTGACCGCGGCGGCGATCGGCTTCCTCTACAAGAAGCGTGCGTCGATTTCGGCCGCGGAGATGGGCTGTCAAGGCGAGGTCGGCGTCGCGTGTTCGATGGCGGCGGGCGCGCTGGTCGCGGCGCTCGGCGGCACCAACGAGCAGATCGAGAATGCCGCCGAGATCGGCATGGAGCATAATCTGGGCCTGACCTGCGATCCGATCGGCGGTCTGGTCCAGATCCCGTGTATCGAGCGCAACACGATGGGCGCGATCAAGGCGATCAACGCCGCCTATCTGGCACTTCGCGGGGACGGTCGCCATATCGTCAGCCTCGATGCGGTGATCGAGACGATGCGCCAGACCGGTGAGGACATGCGCTCGCAATATAAGGAGACGTCGCTTGGTGGCCTGGCCGTCAACGTCGTCGAATGCTGAAGGATTTCCGAATGAACCCGCTTCTCGACACGCTTGCGCTGCCTCGCTTCGCCGACATCGCTCCCGACCAGATTTCCCCCGCGCTCGACGAGGCGATCGCCCGGCACGAGGCGATGGTCGCGGCGCTGACGACCACCCGCCCGACCGATTTCGCCGGTGCCTGGCTCCCCTATGAGCGCGCGAATACCGAGATCGGCGCGATCTGGTCGGCGGTGTCGCATCTGCACGGCGTCGCGGACTCGCCCGAACTGCGCGAGGCGTATTCGGAAGGACAGAAGCGGCTCGTCGAGAACGACATGAAGGTCGGCCAGAACCGCGATCTGTACGAGGTGTTCGTGGCGCTGAGCGTGTCGCCCGCGTTTGCCGACTTGCCGACCGAGGACCGGGTCGCGGTCGAGCAGGCGATCCGCGATTTCACGCTGTCAGGGGTAGCGCTGGAACCCGAGGCGCGCGACCGGTTCAGCGAAATTTCGGTCGAGCTGTCGGGCCTGTCGAACGAGTTCGGCAGCGCGGTGCTCGATGCGACCGACGCATGGTCCGAACTGGTGACCGACGAGGCCGATCTCGCCGGCATCTCGGATGCGGACAAGGCGATGTTCGCCGCCGCGGCCAAGGCGAAGGGCCAGGACGGCTGGCTGGTCACGCTGCAACAGCCGAGCGTCAACGCGGTGCTGACCTTCGCCGAGAACCGCGATCTCCGCGCCCGCATGTATCGCGCGTTCGCGACGCGCGCGTCGGACCAGGGACCGAACGCGGGCGAATTTGACAACAGTACGCGGATCGCGCGCATCCTGGAACTGCGGCACGAGGGCGCGAAGCTGCTCGGCTTCACCGATCCGGTCGCGTGGTCGCTGGAGACCAAGATGGCGCCCAATGGTGCGGAGGTGATAGCGTTCCTCCGCGATCTGGCGCGCCGTGCGAAGCCGGCGGCCGAGCGCGATCTCGCCGAGCTGAAGACGTTCGCCGCCGAGCAGCTCGGGATCGCCGATTTCGAGCCCTGGGACGCGGGCTTCGTCTCAAACCGGCTGCGGCAGGATCGCTATGCGGTCGATGCGCAGGTCGTGAAGGCGTATTTCCCGGTCGAGCGTGTGATGGAGGGCTGGCAGACGCTGATGGAGCGGCTGTTCGGGATCAAGCTCGTCGAGCGCGACGACGTCTCGCTGTATCACGACGATGCGCGGTTCTTCGACGTGGTCGACGAGACCGGGACGGTGTTTGCCGGCCTGTATCTCGACCTCCACGCCCGCACCGGCAAGCGTGGCGGCGCGTGGATGGCGCAGGCGCGGCCGCGGCTGCACGACGGCAACACCGTGACGGTGCCGGTCGCGTACATGGTCTGCAACTTCGCGCCCGATGGCGGTGAGACGCCGTCGCTGCTGAGCCACAACGACGTGACGACGCTGCTGCACGAGACCGGCCACTGCATCCACCTGCTCTTCACCAAGGTGAACCGGCCTAGCATCGCCGGCACCAACGGTTTCGAATGGGACGCGATCGAGCTGCCGAGCCAGCTGATGGAGGATTTCGCCTGGGATCAGGGCGTCCTTACCGGCATGTCGGGCCACTACAAGACCGGCGAGAAACTCCCCGCCGATCTGTTCGAGCGGATGGTCAAGGCACGGCATTTCCAGGCGGGGATGTTCATCTTGCGCCAGGTCGAGTTCGCGCTGTTCGACCTGCTGCTCCATCTCGGCACGATGGGCAGCGATCCGATCGAGGTGATCGAGGCGGTCCGAGACGAGGTGGCGGTGATCCGCCCGCCCGCGTGGCACCGCTTTCCGCACGCCTTCAGCCACATTTTCGCGGGCGGCTACGCGTCGGGATACTACAGCTATCTCTACGCCGAACTGCTCGCCGCCGACGGCTTCGAGGCGTTTGCGGAAGCAGGGCTGGTCGATCGCAAGACCGGCGACCGGTTCCGCGAGGAGGTGCTCGCGCGGGGCGCGACGCGACCGGCGGCTGAGAGCTTCCGCGCGTTCCGTGGCCGCGACCCGGAGCCGAGCGCGATGCTGATCCGCCACGGGCTGCAATGACGGCCAAGCGCATGGCCGCGTCGGGCAATGCCGATCGATGACCGCATGGCAGTTCTGGATCGATCGCGGCGGCACCTTCACCGACGTCGTCGCGCGGCAACCGGACGGGCGGATCGTCACTGCCAAGCTGCTGTCGGAAGATCCCGAACGCTACGGTGATGCGGCGGTCGAGGCGATCCGGCGGCTGACGGGCGGCGCGGACGTGCCGCTCGAACTGCGCATCGGCACGACTGTCGCGACCAACGCGCTGCTCGAGCGCAAGGGCGAGCCAACCTGCCTCGCGATTACCCGCGGGTTCGGCGATGCGCTCCTGATCGGTCACCAGGAGCGGTCGGACATCTTCGCGCGCGACGTAAACCGTCCGCCCCCGCTGTTCGCGCAGGTGGTCGAGATCGACGAGCGGGTCGGGGCAGGGGGCGAGGTGCTGGCGCCATTGGACCCTCAGTCTGCACGGTCCGGTTTGCAGGCGGCGTACGACAGCGGTTTGCGCGCGGTCGCAATCGTCCTGATGCACGGCTACCGCTTTACCGCGCACGAGGAGGCGCTGGCGGACCTCGCGGCCGGAATCGGCTTCACGCAAATCTCCGTCAGCCACAAGGTCGCGCCGCTGATCAAGCTGATCGGGCGCGGCGACACTACCGTCGTCGATGCGTATCTGTCGCCGGTCGTCGACCGCTACGTCGCCGGCCTCAGCGCGGCGCTGGGGCAGGGCGCGCTGTTCATGCAGTCGTCGGGCGGGCTTATCGACGGCGCAGGCTTTCGCGGCAAGGACGCGATCCTGTCGGGGCCGGCGGGCGGCATCGTCGGCATGGCCGCGACCGCGCGCGAGGCGGGGATCGAACACGTCATCGGCTTCGACATGGGCGGCACCTCGACCGACGTGTCGCACTACGCCGGCACCTATGAGCGCGACACCGAGACGCTGATCGCCGGCGCCCGCATCCGCGCGCCGATGCTGCGGATCCACACCGTGGCGGCGGGCGGCGGCTCGATCTGCCGGTTCGACAATGAGCGGCTGATCGTCGGACCCGAGAGCGCGGGCGCAGTGCCGGGGCCTGCGTGCTATCGCCGCGGCGGACCACTGACGGTGACCGATTGCAACGTCATGCTGGGGAAAGTGCGCCCCGAATTCTTCCCCGCGCTGTTCGGCCCGACCGGCGATGCGCCGCTCGACGCCGAGGCGGTAACCGCGCGGTTTGCGGCGTTGCCGCTCGATCCACACGTCGCGGCGGAGGGCTTCGTCGCCGTCGCGGTGGCGAACATGGCGAATGCGATCCGCACGATCTCGGTCGCGCGCGGGCACGACGTGACTCGGTACACGCTCGCCTGTTTCGGCGGCGCGGGTGGGCAGCATGCGTGCCTCGTCGCCGATGCGCTCGCGATGGACCGAGTGATGATCCACCCGCTGGCGGGCGTGCTGTCGGCGTACGGCATGGGGCTCGCTGACCGCCGCGTCCTCCGCGAGGCAACATCGGGTGCGGCGTTCGCCGAGTATGCCCAGATCGTGCAGGCGTTGGACAGGCTGGCGGAGGCCGCGCGCGAGGCATTGGTAGCGCAGGGCGTCACGGCGGATGACGTTCGGATCGAACGCCGCGTGCATCTGCGCCGAGGCCAGACCGACCACACCATCGAACTCGATCTCGACGAGCCGGCAGCGATGATCGCCGCGTTCGACGCCGCGCACATCGCGCAGTTCGGTTTCGCCAGCGAAGCGCCGCTGATCGCCGACCGGATAGTTGCCGAGGCGATCGCCGAAAGCCCGCCGATCGACGCCGCGCTCGTCGCGTTCCCGGACGATCCCGCCCCGCCGCTGTCGGTCGTCCCGGTCTACATGGCCGGCGCATGGCACGATACGCCGGTCCTCGCCCGCGAAGGGTTGCCCGTCGGGTACGGCATCGATGGCCCCGCGCTGATCCTCGACAGCGTCTCGACCACGATCGTCGAGCCCGGCTGGCACGCGCGCGTTGATCCGATCGGCAACCTCATCCTCGATCGCACAGCCCCCCGCGTCGGCGCCAGCATCGGCACCGAATCCGACCCGGTCAGGCTCGCCATCTTCGCCGGGCTGTTCATGAGCATCGCCGAGGAAATGGGCGCCGCGCTCCAGCGCTCGGCCGCGTCGGTCAACATCCGCGAGCGCCTCGACTTCAGTTGCGCGCTGTTCGACGCGCACGGCAACCTCGTCGCCAACGCCCCGCACATCCCGGTCCACCTCGGCTCGATGGGCGAAAGCATCCGCACCATCATCGATGCCCGCGGCAGCGCCAAGGACGGACGCGGAATCCGCCGCGGCGACGCCTACGCGCTCAACGCGCCCTATCGCGGCGGCACGCACCTGCCCGACATCACCGTCATCATGCCGGTCTTCGCCGACGACTGCGAAGCGCCCGCCTTCTTCGTCGCGGCGCGCGGGCATCATGCGGACGTCGGCGGCATCACCCCCGGATCGATGCCGCCCGAAAGCCGCTCGGTCGAGGAAGAGGGCGTGCTGCTCGACGACGTGCTGGCGGTCGACGAAGGACGCTTCCTCGAAGCCGACATGCGCGCGCTCTTCGCCCGCGGACCATACCCCGCGCGCAACATCGACCAGAACATCGCCGATCTCGCCGCACAATTGGCAGCCTGCACGCGCGGCGCCACTGGCCTCACGCGCCTCGCCGACGAGTACGGCGCCGACGTCGTCGCGGCCTATATGGAGCACGTCCAGGCCAATGCCGACGCAGCCGTCCGCCGCCTGATCGCCACGCTGAACGACGGCGAATTCGCCTACGAGATGGACGACGGCGCGGTCGTCCGCGTCGCCGTCCGCATCGACCGCGCGGCTGCGACGATGGAGGTCGACTTCGCCGGCACCAGCGACCAGCGCCCGACCAACTTCAACGCCCCCGTCTCGATCGTCCGCGCGGCGGTTCTCTACGTCGTCCGCGCGCTGATCGACGAGGCCGTCCCGCTCAACGACGGCTGCCTGCGCGGCGTCACGATCCGCGTTCCCGAAGGCTCGATGCTCAACCCGCGCTACCCGGCCGCGGTCGTCGCCGGCAATGTCGAGACCAGCCAAGTCGTCACCGACGCGCTGTTCGGCGCGCTCGGCGCGATGGCGGCCAGCCAGGGGACGATGAACAACTTCACCTTCGGCAACGACACGCACCAATATTACGAGACGATCGCAGGCGGCGCGGGCGCCGGCCCAGGCTTCGACGGTGCCTCGGTGATCCAGACCCACATGACCAACAGCCGCCTGACCGACCCCGAGATCTTCGAGACGCGCTTCCCCGTACTGCTGGAGGAATTCTCGATCCGCCGCGGCTCGGGCGGGGCAGGCGCACATCGCGGCGGCGACGGGGCGACCCGCCGCGTGCGGTTCCTCGAAGAGATGACGGCCTGCATCCTCGCCAACCGCCGCCGCGTGCCACCGTTCGGGGTGGCCGGCGGCGAACCAGGCGGGCTCGGCTCGGCGACCGTCGAGCGTGCAGACGGCAGCGTGGAACGGCTCGGTTCGACCGCCCGGGTGGACATGCAAAGGGGCGACGTATTCGTGATCGAGACGCCCGGCGGCGGTGGGTTTGGGAGAATCGAATGACGCTCGGCATCGACCAGGCGACCGCGGCGCGTTTCGCCGGACTGACGCTCGGGCATCTGACCCGCGAATGGCCGTATAAGCTCGACCAGACGCTGACCGGTCCGGACGATCTCGCGCTGCCACGGACGCTGCATCCGATCTTCCACGGCAGCTATGATTGGCACAGCTGCGTGCATGGCTGGTGGCAGGTGATGCGGCTGGCGCGGCTCTATCCCGACATGGCCGAGGCAGCGGCGATCGAGGCGCTGGCGGACCGGATGCTGGTGCCCGACCGCGTCGCGGGAGAGGTCGTGTATCTCGATCGGCTGGGGACGGGCGGTTTCGAACGGCCTTACGGATGGGGCTGGCTGCTTGCCCTGCATGACGAACTGGCGTTGCGTGCCGACCGACGCTGGGCCGCCGCCATCGAACCGCTCGCGCGCGCGTTCGCCGCGCGGTTCGCCGCGTATCTGCCAAAGCTCGTCTATCCGGTGCGGAGCGGGAAGCACGACTGCACCGCGTTCGCGCTGATCCACGCGCTGCGATGGGCTCGGACGCATGACGCCGCGCTGGCGACGCTGATCGAGACAAGGGCGCGCGACTGGTTCGGGGCCGATCGCGATTGTCGCCCGTGGGAGCCGAGCGGCGAGGACTTCGTTTCGGCGACGCTGTGCGAGGCGGTGCTGATGCAAGGCGTGTTGGGCGCGGCGTTCGACATTTGGCTGGCGCGGTTCATGCCCGATCCGTCCGGTCTCGCGACGCTATGCCTGCGGACACCGGCGATGGTCAGCGATCGATCGGACGGGCGGCTGGCGCATCTCGACGGCCTCAACCTGTCGCGGGCATGGTGCTGGCGGACGATTGCCGAGGCCCTTCCCGATCCGGCCGCGGCGCGCGCGATCGCCGACGCGCATCTCTCGGACGCGCTGCCGCATCTCGCCGACGATTACATGGGCGAGCATTGGTTGGCGACGTTCGCGCTGCTGGCGCTGGGCGGCTGACGAGTTCGGGGGACTGAGTCGCCGGACCGGCTACGTTTTTGCGGGCAAAAGGTGTTTCGACGCGACGCGGCTAATTTATATCAGGTTTGCCGCGGACATTCGGCGTCCAGCTGCTTCCCCATCGTCACGGAGACCGGTGTCGGTGAATACCGCGGGTCGCCAAGGACTTCCGCGACGCCGCGAGGACGATGGAACGCCAGGCACGTCGGCGTAGCGGCCCGGCAGGTCGACGATCGCGCCAGGATGTCGCGGTCGCCGTCTCGCGCATGGTTTGACCGCGGCGATCAACCGTGGAACCTTCGCCGGACGCCTCGCTGAAGGAGACAGCCATGCTCGTTCTCGCCCTAGTCATCGGTATCGTCGCGGGCCTGCGGGCGATGATGGCGCCTGCCGCGATCGCCTGGGCCGCCTCGAAGGGCATCGTGCCGTTGCAGGGTACGTGGCTGGCGTTCCTCGGCTGGCGCTTCACCCCGTGGATCTTCACGGTGCTGGCGGCGGCCGAGCTGGTCACCGATCAATTGCCGTCGACGCCGAGCCGCAAAGTGCCCCCGCAGTTCGGCGCGCGGATCCTTACCGGCGGGGTTTCGGGTGCAGCGGTCGGCTATGCGCTGGGCGCCCCGCTGTTCGGGCTGCTGTTGGGCGTGATCGGTGCGGTGCTCGGGACTCTCGGCGGCGCACGGCTGCGCGCGCGGCTGGCGCAGGCTTTCGGCAACGACCGGCCGGCCGCGGTGATCGAGGACGTGCTCGCGATCGGCCTGTCGGTGCTGGTCGTCATACTGCTGTAATGCGCAAGTTCGATGCGATCATCGTCGGTGCCGGGCAGGCGGGGCCACCGCTTGCCGGGCGTCTGACCGCGGCGGGGATGACCGTCGCCCTGATCGAGCGAAAGCTCGTCGGCGGCACCTGCGTCAATACCGGCTGCATGCCGACCAAGACGCTCGTCGCCAGCGCCTATGCCGCGCACCTGGCACGGCGGGCGGCGGATTTCGGCGTCAGGACCGGCGACATCGCGATCGACATGCCGGCGGTCGCGGCGCGCGCGCGCAAGGTCGTGATGGACGCGCGGACCGGCAACGAGCGCTGGCTGGAGGGCATGGCCGGGCTCACCTTCCTGCGCGGCCATGCACGGTTCACCGGGCCGACGACGATCGTGGTCGACGGCGAGATCCTGGACGCGCCACGCATCTTTCTGAACGTCGGCGGTCGCGCGAGCGTGCCGGACATGCCGGGTGTGGAGGATGTGCCGCACCTCGACAACACCGACATGGTCGCGCTGGAGAGCGTGCCCGAGCATCTCGTCGTGGTGGGTGGCAGCTATGTCGGGCTCGAATTCGCGCAGATGTATCGACGGTTCGGCGCAGCGGTGACGGTGGTCGAGCGCGGCGACCGGTTGATCGCGCACGAGGATCCCGACGTGTCCGACGCGGTCCGGGATATCCTCGAGGACGAGGGGATCGCGGTACGCACCGGCGCGAACTGCATCGCCTTTTCGAAGGCGGAGGGCGGCGTGGCGATGTCGGTCGACTGCCAGGCAGGCGAACCGGTGGTCGTGGGCAGTCACGTACTGCTCGCGGTCGGGCGGCGGCCGAACACCGACGATCTCGGCCTCGACGTCGCCGGGATCGGGACCGATGCGAAGGGCTATGTCATCGTCGACGACCAGCTTAGGACTAACGTCCCCGGCGTCTGGGCGCTTGGCGATTGCAACGGCCGCGGTGCCTTCACGCATACCGCGTATAACGATTTCGAGATCGTCGCCGCGAACCTGCTCGATGGCGAGGCGCGGCGGTTGAGCCAGCGCCTTCTGGGCTACGCACTCTATACCGATCCGCCGCTCGGCCGGGTCGGCATGACCGAGACCGAAGCCGCGCAATCCGGGCGCGCGATCCTGGTATCGAAACGACCGATGACCCGGGTCGGGCGAGCGGTCGAGAAGGGCGAGACGAAGGGTTTCATGAAGATCGTCGCGGATGCCGAGACGCAGCGGATTCTGGGGGCGGCTATTCTCGGCACCGGCGGCGACGAGGCGATCCACGGGATCCTCGACATGATGAACGCCGACCAGCCGGTATCCGCGCTGCGCTGGGCGGTGCCGATCCACCCGACCGTCTCCGAACTGATCCCGACCCTTCTTCTGGGTCTTGCACCGCTGGAACCGTCATGAGCGTTCTCGACACCCGCACCCACCAGATGTTCCCGGTCCTCGACGCGGCGCAACTGGATACGGCGAAACGGTTCGCGAGCGGCCCGGCACGCGAGTTCTCGGCGGGCGAGCAGGTCTACGCGATCGGCGAACGAGGGGCGCCCGCGTGGTTGGTGCTCAAGGGCTCGATCGAGGTCGTCCGGCGTGACGGGCTGAGCCACGAGGCGCCGATCACGACCCATGGCGCGGGGCAGCTGACGGGCGAGGTCAACCAACTCGCCGGACGGCCGTCGATCGCGCGCGGCACCGCCGGCCCCGAAGGCTGTACCGCGCTGCCGTTCGACCCGGCGCATCTGCGCGCGCTGATGGTCGGATCGGCGGATGTCGGCGAGATCGTGATGCGCGCGCTGATCCTGCGCCGCGTCGGGCTGATCGAGGAAGGCGGCGCGGGGACGGTGATCGTCGGCATGCCGGGCAGTCCCGACATCGTCCGGTTGCAGGGTTTTCTCACGCGGTCGGGCTACCCCAACGTCGTGCTCGATGCCGCATCGGACGAGGAAGGACGCGCGCTGATCGAGCGGATCGGCGTGTTGCGCGGCGACCTGCCGCTCGTGGTGTGCCCGAACGGGGCGATGCTGAAGCGACCGTCGGATGTCGAGGTGGCGGCGTGCCTGGGGATCACGCCCGACCTCGACCCGGCGACCGTGTACGACGTGGCGATCGTCGGTGCGGGGCCGGCGGGGCTGGCGGCGGCGGTATATGCCGCGTCCGAGGGACTGTCGGTGATCGTGCTCGACGAGCGCGCGATCGGCGGCCAGGCTGGTGCATCCGCCCGGATCGAGAATTACCTGGGCTTTCCGACCGGGATTTCGGGACAGGCGCTGGCCGGGCGCGCGTTCAACCAGGCGCTGAAGTTCGGCGCGGAAATCGCGGTGCCGCTGGAAGTCGCGCGGCTCGATTGCGACGACGCACGCCCGGTGGACGATCCGCTCGTCCTCGTTCTGCCCGACGATCGCGCGGTCCGGTCGCGGACCGTGATCGTCGCGTCGGGCGCGCGCTATCGTCGCCCCGACATTCCCGACCTCGCGATGTTCGAGGGTGCGGGCGTATCCTATTGGGCGTCGCCGATCGAGGCGCGGCTGTGCGAGGGGGAGGAGGTCGCACTGGTCGGCGGCGGCAATTCGGCCGGGCAGGCGGTCGTTTTCCTCGCGCCGCGCGTGAAGCGGCTGCACCTGATCGTACGGCGCGCACTGGCGGCAACGATGTCCAGATATTTGATCGATCGGATCGCGGCGCTGCCGAACGTGACGCTGCATGTCGGGACCGAGATCGACGGTCTGGAGGGCGATCGTGCGACCGGGTTGACCGCGGCGACGTTCCGCCACGCCGACGGCTCGACCAGCCGCTGCGCCATGCGTCACCTGTTCCTGTTCATCGGCGCCGATCCCAATGCGGGCTGGCTGCAGGGCTGCGTCGATACCGACGACAAGGGCTTCATCGTCACCGGCACCGCGGCGCTGCCGTTGCAGACCAGCCTGCCGCGCGTGTTCGCGATCGGCGACGTTCGCGCGGGCTCGACCAAGCGGGTCGCGGCGGCGGTCGGCGAAGGCGCAGCGGTGGTCGCACAGATTCACATGGCATTGGCCGACGCGGCCGAACGGGAGCGAGAATGAGCGACGGTTGCACGCACAGGGACACGATCGCGGAGGTCATCCCGAGCGCGAAGGGCTGTGAGGAATGCCTGCGGATGAACAGCGAGTGGGTGCACCTGCGGCTGTGTCGAAGCTGCGGCCATGTCGGTTGCTGCGACGATTCCCCGCACCGCCACGCGACCGCGCATTTCCACGCGACCCGGCATCCGATCATCGAGGGCTATGACCCGCCCGAAGGCTGGGGCTGGTGCTATGTCGACGAGACGATGGTCGACCTGCCCGACCAGACGCCGCAGCGCGGTCCGATCCCCCGCTATGCCTAGGTCGTGAGGACCTGGTCGGCGCCAGTCAGGGGTTGAGTGCCGTCACGTCACGAATGCCCGATCGAGATCGTCGCGCCGGGCGGGAATCGGGTAGCCGGGGGGGTGGCAGCAGAGTGCCCGCGAGACGGCTGGCGGCGAACCGGACGGATAGCGATGCGCGCGAAACGGCCGCGCGGGATCCGAATGTCGTCGTCGCGTCGTTGCCAACCGGGTCGGGCCCTGACACACGGTAGAACCAGTATGATACCGAAGAATAGCGACGGGGACCGGGCCGGCATGGCGACACAAGACGGCGCACCTATTTCAAGCGCGGCTACCGCCAAACCGGCATCCTTCGATCGCGAGGCGCGATTGGGGATCAGCCTGTCCGGCACCAATCTGGAGCGGGCGGGCGACTATAATCAGCGTACCGTCCTACAGGCGATCCGTGTGAGCGGCGAAGCCAGCCGGACCAACCTGGCGACGATCACCGGGCTGACCGGGCCGACGATCGCGAACATCACGCGGCGCCTGCTCGATGCGGGGCTGATCAGCGAGGCGGGGCGGCGACAGGGTGCGCGCGGTCAGCCGGCGGCACAGCTGGTGATCAATCCCTCGGGCGGGTTCTCGATCGGGATCAACATCGACCGCGATCACATTACGATCGTGTCGCTCGACCTGGCCGGCAATGTCCTGACCCGCGCGACGCTGGAGGTGGCGTTCGCGATGCCCGACCTGGTGGCCGCATGGCTGCGTGAGGAGGTCGCCAATATCCGCGCTTCGAACCTGATCGATGAACAGCGCATGCTGGGCGTCGGCGTCGCGATGCCCGACGACCTGGGTCGCGTGACGTTGCCCCACCGCCCGTCCGCGTACGAGAGCTGGAACGACATCGACGTCCGGACGATGGTCGAGGGCATCGTGCCCTGGCCGGTGCATGTCGACAATGACGCGGCGGCAGCGGCGATCGGCGAAGCGCAGTTCGGATCCGGCATGAAGCTGACCAGCTTCTTCTATGTCCTGGTCAGCGCGGGCCTTGGCGGCGGGCTGGTGATCGACGGCAATTACTTCCGCGGTGCGGGCGCGCGCAGTGGCGAGATCGGCTTCATGCCCGACGTGTCGCGCCGTGCGGCGGGGCCGGTAGCTGGCCATGTCGGCGGCCGTGTCGGCGGCCGTACCGTGCAGGAAACCGCGTCGCTGTCGGCGCTCTTCGCCCGGCTGGATGCCGAGGGATGTGCCGTCGACGGAGTCGATGGGCTGACCCGCGACGACCCGGCGGTGACCGCGATCGTCGAACGCTGGACGGAGGACGCCGCGCAATCGCTGATCGAGCCGCTGATCGCCGTCAGCTGCCTGGTGGATCCGGGCGCGGTGCTGATCGGCGGGCGCCTGCCGACGACGCTGGTCGACTCGCTGGTGGAACGATTGAACGCGATGCTCGCCGACGCCGCCTTGCCGTCTGCGGCGCGGGTCATGCGCGCGGCGATGTCGAACGATGCGCCGGCAATCGGTGCCGCGATCCTGCCGTTCCTCGACCAGATCCTGCCGTCCGACGCGATCCTCATGCAGGTCGGGCGCGCCGAGTAGCCGATTAATGCAATTTGTCTTTTTAATCTGAAGCAATGTGGTTACGTCGATCCGACAATAGCCGCAGCGACCGAGCGACGGTGGGAGAGAAGCGCGTCGGACGGTCACCGTCGCCGCGTCGAGCATCGCGTATCACGTATCGCGCTCCCATCCGACTTCGGCATCGCGCGACGGCGTGCGGGGGAGAGATGGGCGATGGTCCAGATTGGTATTGATTTCGGCGGCACGAAGATCGAGGCCGCGGCGCTCGACGGCAGCGGGAAATTTCTGAGCCGGCTCCGGGTGCCCAATCCCGGCGATTACGACGCGGCGATCCGCGACGTCCGCGCGCTGGTGCAGGCGGTCGAGGCCGAGGCTGGCGGACAGGGAACGATCGGGATCGGCACGCCGGGATCGATCTCGCCACGTACCGGCCTGATGCGGAACGCCAACTCGCTGTACCTGAACGGGCGCCGGTTCCGCGAGGACCTCTCGACCGCGATCGGACGATCGGTGCGGATGGCGAACGATGCCGATTGCCTCGCGCTGTCCGAAGCCGTCGACGGCGCAGCGGCCGGCGCGCGCGCGGCATTCGCGATCATCGTCGGGACGGGCTGCGGCGGCGGACTGGTGATCGATGGCCGGATCGTCGAGGGCGCTAACGGGATCGCAGGCGAATGGGGTCATGTGCCGCTGCCCTGGGCGAACGAAGCCGAGTTCCCAGGCCCCGAATGCTGGTGTGGGCAGCGCGGTTGCCTCGAAAGCTGGGTATCGGGAACGGGCTTTCGCCGCGATCACGAAATCGTCACGGGCCAGCCGCTCGAAGGCGCCGCGATCGTCGCTGCCGCGCGCGCGGGCGATGCCGATGCCGCGGCGACGGTGGAGCGCTATGTCGACCGGCTGGGTCGCGCGCTAGCGCTGATCGCAAACCTGGTCGACCCGGATTGTTTCGTGCTGGGCGGTGGCATGTCGAACGTCGCCGAAATCTACGACCGACTGCCGGGCGCGGTCCGTCGTCACATTTTCTCGGACGGATGGGACGCGAAGATCGTCCAGGCCGTCTGGGGCGACAGCAGCGGCGTACGCGGCGCGGCCAGGCTTTGGCCGGTTTGAAGCTCCACAGCTGACGGTCGCCACCAAGGTCAGGGTCGCGGCGCGGCTTTCTTCGAATGCTAGGGCGCAGACCGCAAGCTGCACACGGCGCCGCGCAGGTCGTTGCCGGGCTGCGGGCCGCCATTGACGAAGCCGAGATAGGTCCTGCTCGCGAGATCGTAGCGCTTCCAGGTCGGCAGCCCCGCGGCGTTGGGATTGCCGGTACGCGCGAAGGCGAGCCAATAGGCCTGCATCGGTGGTGCCCCCGGTTCGAGGTCTTCGCTGCCCGCCATCACGTAGCGGATCTCGCTGCCATGCGTCACCGGCTTGGCGTCCGGCGCGCTGTAGTCGAACTGATACTGCCAGACCGGTTGGCCGGCACGCGCGCGCGCGGCGGCGACCGTCGTCGTCGGGCAGCGGAAATTGATGTCGTTCGACAGGATCAGGTCGAGATCGCCCATGCGAGGATCGGCGACGGGGATCGCGTCGAGGCCATATGCCTTGCGTGCAGCGGCGGCATTGCGTCCGAACGCGTCGGCGATCGCCTCGCCAGCGCGGGGCACGCCGCCGTGCAGCGTCAGTTCGCGTGCATTGTTGCCGACGATCAGCGGAGCGGGGTTGCCGCCCTTCGCCAGCGCCTCGGCTGGGGTTTCGGTGAGGACTCGGCCATCGACGATCGCCTGGAGCCAGATGAAGCTCTTGTCGGCGAGACCCGGCACGTCGATCGCCTCGGTCGCCGCGATCAGCTTGGCGACGGGGAGCGCGCGGAGGGCGGCGGCGGTCTGCGCGATGCCGGCCTTGGCCGCGATCATCGTGCCGATGCGCTCGTTCTCGGCGAGGCTGCGCGGCGGGGTGCCGAAGCCGGGCGTGCCGCTCTCCTCGATCGCCTTGGCGAACAGTCCGCGCGAGCCGGGGCTGATCAGATGCAGCCCGATGTCCATCGCGCCCGCGCTCTCGCCGAACAGCGTGACATTGGCCGGGTCGCCCCCGAACGCCGCGATGTTGGCGCGAACCCAGCGCAGCGCCGCCTGCTGGTCCATCAGCCCGTAATTGCCCGAGGCGCCGCCGGCCTCGCGGGTGAGGGCCGGGTGCGACATGAAGCCGAGCGCGCCGAGCCGGTACTGGAGGCTGACGAGCACGACGCCCTTGCGCACCAGCCCGGACTGGATCGTGCCCGCGCCGCCACCCGCATAGTTGGAGCCGCCATGGATCCACACCATCACCGGCATGGCATTGCGCGGCTTGAGATCGGGCGTCGCGACTTCGAGGTACAGGCAATCCTCGCTCGCGAACGTCGCCGCCTTGGTGTTCCAGCCGCGGTCGACCTGTGGGCAGGACGGCGCCGACACTGTGGCGTCGCGCGTGTCCTTCCAGCGTTTCACCGGCTGGGGCGGTTTCCAACGGAGCGGACCGGTCGGTGGCGCGGCATAGGGTATGCCGCGGAACAGGTGACGGCCGTCGTCGGTGACCTCGCCGCGCAGCGCGCCTTGCGGCGTCGGGACGACCGTGGCGGCGAGCAGCGCGGCGAGCAGGATCACCGGGCGATGACCGCGCGCCGCGGGGCGGGGCGCGCCAGGGCCGCCTTGAACGCGCGCTCGGCGACCGGCGCCATCACCGCGTACCCGGCCGGGGTCGGGTGGACGTGATCCGACGACAGCCCCTCGCGCATCCCCATCGTGCCGGGCGCGACCAGCGCGGACCAGTAATCGGCATAGGTCGAGCCGGTCGCCGCAGCGTAGGCTTTGAGCCACGCGTTCATCGCGACGATCTTGCTGCCGGTATCGAGGCCCGGCCGCCACGGATAGCGATCCGCGGGCGGGATCGAGGCGAGGATCACGCGGATGCCGTTGGCCTGCGCCAGTTCGGTCATCGCGCGGACATTGGCCTTGCTCTCGTCGGGGGTCATCGGCCCGGTGTTGAAGGCGATGTCGTTGGTGCCGGCCATGATCTGCACCACGGCGGGCTTGAGCGCGATCACGTCGGCGGGAAAGCGCACCAGCATTTGCGGCGTGGTCTGGCCACCGATCCCGCGACCGATCCGGCCGGCGGAGAAGAAGGCCGGCACCTTGTCGTACCAGCCCTGCGTGATCGAATCGCCGATCAGGACGATCCGCGGCTGCCCGGCGACGGGGGCCGGGAGCGCGGCATTCGCGTCGCGGTAACGGCCGAGATACGCCCAGTCGGTGTGCAGCCGCTCTTCGGCTTCCTTGTCCCATTGCGCCTTTTGCGCAGGCGTCGGCTCTTGGGCGAAGGCAGGAAACGCCACGGCAATGGCGAGCGCGGCGATCAGCATATGGGTTGGTTTCATGAGGTCGTCCTCTATCGGATAGGCGGTTACCGGATTGGCGTAAGGCGGATCGCGCCGCCGCCCGAGCCAGCGAGTTTCAGGGAAATCGTGTCGCGTGCGGTGACGACGCGGGTCGTGGTGACGACATCGGTCGGCGTCGCGCCGTCCTGCCAGATGGTCGCGGTGAAGCGGCCGCTGCCGAGGAAATCGAGCGGTACGACGAGCGTGCGCGGCGTGGCGTCGGTCATCGCGCCGACGAACCAGTCCTTGCCCGATCGACGCGCGGTCACGATCCGCTCGCCGATCGCGCCCGACACGACATGCGTCTCGTCCCAGCTGGCCGGCACCGCGCGCAGGAAATCGAACCCGGCGGCACCCTCATAATTGTCCGGGCTGTCGGCGACCCCCATGAACGGGCTGTCGAACACCACGTACATCGCCAGCGCCTGGCCTCGCGTGGTCTGGACCATCGGCGTCTGCGGTTCGATCCGGAACGTCGCCGGCGTCGCGTTGCGGAAGCCGCCGGGGGTGTAGTCGTACGGTCCGGCCAGCCCGCGCGTGAACGGCAGCGTGACGTTGTGCCGCGCGGTGATCCGCCGCGTCCATTTATTATATTCGGCGCCGAGCACGCCCTCCTGCGTCAGGAACTGCGGCCAGGTCCGCGTCGCGCCGGTCGGGTGGTAGGCGCCGTGCAGGTCGAGCATCAGATGGTGATCGGCGCTCGCCTTGAAGATGTGCTGGTAGAAATCGACGATCTGCTGGTCGCTGCGATCCATGAAGTCGACCTTGAAGCCCTTGATCCCCATCGCCGCATAGCGCGCGAACGCAGGCTCCATCTTCGCATCGAGCACGCGCCAATTGGCCCAGAGCCACAGCCCGACCTTCCGATCGGCGGCGTAGCGCACCAGCCCGGGCAGATCGATCGTCGGAACCACCGACAGGATATCGGCGCCGGGATAGACCACCGGCCCGCCGCCGCTATTGATGTACCAGCCCTCGTCGATCAGCATGTAGGGCAGGCGGTTGGCGGCGGCGAAATCGATATAGGCCTTGATCGTCGCGTCGTTCATCTTAGCACCGCCGGGCATCGCCTTCAGCGTCGGGCCGTTCCACCAGTCCCACGCAGTCTTGCCCGGCTTCACCCACGAGAAATCGCCCTTGGGGGCGGGATTCAGGCTGGTCACGATCGTCGATTCGATCAGCGTGCCGGGGGTGTCGCCGAGCATCACGACGCGCCACGGCGTGGTGAGGCCGGTGGTGCGGACGTCCGCCTTCACTGCGATCGCCGGATCGTCGAGCCGCGGTGTCAGGCGTGTCGCGAAACCGAGCGCGCCGGTCTCGCGTCCGGCCAGGTATGCGCCCGCATAATCGTGCAGATCGGCGTCGGTGATCGCGAAGCTCGTATCGCCCGTACCGGTGCGGCAGGTGACGGGCATCTCGAACAGATTGTGCGGGCGGACCTGCGATGCCTGGATCGGGTCGTACTCGCCCTCGTGGCTGGTATCGAAGCGGCCGAGGTTGAGGCCCCAGCAGCGATAATCGGCGGGGAAGGCGAATTCGGTCAGTTCGCCCGCTAGCCTCAAGTCGGTGAAGGCGGGTTGGATAGGCAGACGGTAGCGGAAGGCGACGCCGTCGTCATAGGCGCGAAACACGATTTCGAGCCGCCGCCGTGCGCCACCGGTTTCGGTCAGCCCGAGCGTCAGTTCGTTGTAATGGTCGCGCGCGGCCGAGGTCTTGCCCGCGATCAGGCGATAGCGCGTGTCGACGCTGGTCCGCGCCGCGCGCGCGACCGCGGTATCGGGACCGAGCTTCTTATAGCTCTCGAACGCGAGACCCAGCGGGGACGTCTGGATCACCGGGCGATTGTGGAATGCGATCGCGTAGGTCGGTCCCCTGGTCGTCGGATCCTGGCCGATCGTGACGTCGATCGCGCCGTCCGGCGACTGGAGATGACGGTCCTGCGCCGCCGCCACCGTGGGTGCTGCGAGCAAAGCGAGGGCGGCGAGGATCTTCATCGGCTCAGCGGACCTTGACGGCGGTCGGCGTCACGTTCCAGCCGCGCAGCGCGACCGTCGTCCTGCCCCTGGTCGCGGAGGCGGGGTAGCGGATCTCGATGCGGCGCTTGGTACCCGGCAACAGCGAGACGTAATTGTCGGTGAAATACGCCGGCAGCACCTGAGTCCCGTCGCCGTTCATCACCGTCAGCTTGGTCGCGAGCGCCGCAACGCTGCCCGGATTGGCCAGGTCGAGCGTGGTCGCGATCTCGTCGCCGTTACGGCGGCTGGTCGCGGTCGAGGTCAGGCGAACCTTCGCCATCTGCGTCATGCCGCGATAGGCGGCGTCGTCGGCGCCCGGCCAATAGACATTCTGCGAAACGACCTTCCCCGCGGCATCGGCCACGTCGAGCGATACCAGCACCATGCCCTGTGCCAGCAGCGGCGCGAGATCGAGCGTGAAGGCATCGGCGACGAGGCCTGCGCCGGCGCTGACCGTCGCGCGCTGGTCCGCGAGCACGCGGTTGTCGAGCGACGTCACCTTCGCGTGGACGACCGCGCCCGACAGCGCCGGGCCGTTGTTGACCAGGACGATCTTGTGATCGGGCAGGTTCATCTGGACGTGGACCGGCTCGGACGCCTTCTTGGTGCCGTAGAACGCGGCGTGCGTGTCATAGTCGGACGAGAAGATCTGCCATGCCGAGGACGGCCAGGCGGGTTGCGTCATCCACAGCATCCGTGCGGAGTTGGTGGTCCAGAGCC
>JAYVRZ010000083.1:0-4416 GCA_043775965.1 Sphingomonas sp. | reverse complement strand
TCCCGCGAAGGCGGGAGCCCAGTCTGGGTCCCCGCCTTCGCGGGGAAACAAGCTTGCCTCAAGCCGCCGGCTTCTCCCGGGCCCAGATCGCGTCCAGTTTCGCCTGATCGCCGCCCAACTGCCGGACACGCAGACCCTCCAACTCGAACGCGCGACTCCGGAAGCGCCGCCCATGCGTCTTCCAGATCACGTCGTAGATCCCGCTCGTCGACCGCGTCGTATCGCCGTCGAAATACTTCACGCTCACCAGCACCGGCAGCCGTCCCGCACGATCATCCGCCCCGCCATCGGTCAGCTTCAACATCGCTTCGGAGAACCAAGAGGCCTCGATAACCGGCTCGGCCGGCGGTCGCTGCGGCGAGACACCAAGCGCGCGCGGGAAGGTGATCGTCACGTCCTGAAGATCGTGCCGAGCATCCTTGAGCAGCAGCGAGTCGCCGCCATCCTGCACGATCGCCGACAGATCGACCCGCGAGCGCTCGCGCGCCGCGCTCGACTGCGCAGCCGCCTTGTCGGCCTTGTCGGCGCGGTGATCGGACCAGTTCGTCCACAAGGTCAGCGCCGCGATCAGCACACCGGCCACCGCGAGCACCTCGGCCAGTGTAACCCATCGCCGCCGCGTCGCAGCCGCTTCCTTCCGCTCGGTCGGCGTCTCCCCGCTCATCGCCCGCCAGCCTCCAGCAACCGATCAGGCGCCGCGAGTTCCCAGCTCCGCGCAATCCGGTCCTCGACCAGCGGCCAGTCGGGATCGCCCGCGAGGATCATCCCGACCCAACCAGTCGCGCCGAGGTACGCCGGCTTCGAATACACATCGGGGTTCGCCTCGATCAGCATTGCCTGTTCGTCGCTGCCACCGGTCTTCACGCACACGATCGTCTGCCCGTCGCCGTGATGATCATCGCGGAACTGCGCGAACTGCTTGCCCGCGACGAAGAAGGTCGGCTGGCCGTGCGACACCTTCTCCTCGGTCTCGGGCAAGGCCAGCGCCGCCGCGCGGACGCGGTCGAGGGGGGACAAGTCGGTCATCGCGTCACAAACTCCGCCAGCATCTTCGGGTACAACGCATGTTCGGCCGCCAGCACGCGCGCGGCAAGCGCATCCGCATCGTCACCGGGACGGATCGGCACTTCCGCCTGCCCTAGCACCGCGCCGCCATCCAGTTCCTCGGTCACGACATGCACCGAACAGCCCCCGGCGGTATCGCCCGCAGCGATCGCGCGGCCATGCGTATCGAGCCCCTTGTACTTGGGGAGCAGCGACGGGTGGATATTGACGATCCGATCCCGCCACGCCGCGACGAAGCCGTCCGACAGCAACCGCATATAGCCTGCAAGCGCCACGACCTCGACACCAGCCTCGTGCAATGCCGCATCGATCGCCGCTTCATACGCCGGCTTCCCTAAACCCTTTGGCGAGAGCGCGAACGTCGCCAGTCCCTCGGACCGTGCCCATTCGATCCCAGCCGCATCCGGCTTATCCGACGCCACCAGCGCGATTTCATACGGGCTCGCGTCAGAGCGCGACGCCTCCACCAGCGCCATCATGTTCGATCCGCGCCCCGAGATCAGCACGCCGACGCGCGTCCTCTCAGCCATGCGTCGCGGTCCAGTCCTCGCGTGCGCTCCACGTCCCCGCCGACCCTCGCACCGTGCACCCATGCGCCCCGGTCTCGATCCGCCCGATCGCGAACACCGTCTCGTTCGCCGCTTCGAGCGCGGCGGTAACTGCCTCGGCCTCGTCGGCGGCGGCGATCACCACCATGCCGATCCCGCAGTTGAACGTTCGCGCCATCTCCTCCGGCTCGATCGCGCCCTGCGCCTGCAGGAACGCCATCAACCGCGACTGCTCCCACGCATCCGCATCGACCACCGCATGCACCCCGTCCGGCAGCACGCGAGGAATGTTCTCGAGCAACCCGCCGCCGGTGATATGCGCCAGCCCCTTGATCCGCCGCTCGCGCAGCAACGGCAGTAAACTCGCGACGTAGATTCGAGTCGGCGCCATCAGATGATCGATCAGCAACCGGTCCTGATCGAACAGGGCAGGGCGATCGAGCTTCCATTTCCGATCGGTCGCGAGCCGGCGGACCAGCGAGAACCCGTTCGAATGCACGCCCGAAGACGCAAGCCCGAGCATCACGTCGCCGGCCGCGATCTCGCGCCCGGTCAACACATTGCTCCGCTCGACTGCGCCAACGCAGAACCCCGCCAGATCGTAATCGCCATCCGCATACATGCCGGGCATCTCGGCAGTCTCGCCGCCGATAAGCGCGCAACCCGCGGTCTTGCACCCCTCCGCGATCGAGGCGACGACCCGCTCGGCGACCGCCGCATCGAGCTTCCCGCTCGCATAATAATCGAGGAAGAACAAAGGCTCGGCGCCCTGCACGATCAGGTCGTTGACGCACATCGCGACCAGATCGATGCCGACGCCCTCATGCCGGTCCCATTCGATCGCCAGCTTCAGCTTCGTCCCGACGCCGTCGTTCGCCGCGACCAGCAACGGATCGACAAAGCCCGCGGCCTTTAGGTCGAACATGCCCCCGAACCCGCCGAGATCGGCATCCGCGCCCGGACGCCGCGTCGAGCGCGCGAGCGGTGCGATTGCCCGCACCAGCGCGTTGCCAGCAGCGATCGAAACGCCCGCTTGAGCGTATGTATAGGAGCCCGTGTTCGGCGCGGCGGAGTCTGGCGTATCGGTCATGATCGGTGCTGCTAGCCACATCGCGCTTGGATTTCCACGTCTGCTTCGCCAAAAGGCCCGCTTGATGCGTATCCGTACCCTTCCCACAGCCCTAGCCGGCGCCGCCCTGTTGTTGAGCGGCGGAGCCGTGCTCGCGCAAATCGAGGGCGGCAGCCGCGGTGCCGCACCCGTCGACAACGGCAGCGCATACGAGGTCAGCGGCGTCACGGTCGACGTCGCCGGCAAGACCGCCGACGCGGCGCGCTACAGCGGCTGGCGGCTCGCGCAGCGCAAGGCCTGGGTGCAGTTGTCGAACCGGCTCGGCGGCGGGGGTGGCCTCGTTTCCGACGGCACGCTCGATTCGCTGGTCTCCGGTATCGTCGTCGAGAACGAGCAGATCGGCCCGCAGCGCTACATCGCCAAGCTCGGCGTACTCTTCGATCGCGGCCGCGCCGGATCGATCCTCGGCATCTCGACCTATGCCGATCGCTCGCAGCCGATGCTGACCATCCCGATCCAATATTCGGGCGGCGTTGGTCAGGCGTTCGAGCAGAGCACGCCTTGGCAGCAGGCCTGGGCGCGCTATCGCACTGGCAACAGCAGCATCGATTACGTCCGGCCGTCCGGCTCAGGCCCCGACGCGCTGCTGCTCAACGTCGGCCAGACGCAACGCCCCGGTCGCGGCTGGTGGCGGACGATCCTCGACCAATATGGCGCGAGCGACGTGCTGATGCCGGTCGTGAAGCTCTATCGGCAATGGCCCGGCGGCCCGGTGATCGGCGTGTTCGAAGCGCGCCACGGCCCCGACAACGACCTCATCGGCAGTTTCACGCTGCGGGTCGGCACGCCCGACGGCATCGCCCAGTTGCTCGATACCGGCGTGAAGCGGATCGACGACCTCTACCAGCAGGCGCGTCGCAACGGGGCGCTCCGCGTCGACTACAGCCTCTCGCCGCCGCCACCGCCCGAAGCCGCGGTGATTGACGACCTGCCGCCCGACGAGACCGCCGACGCCAACACCGCGGTACTGACCGGCGGCGAGGGCATATCGATCATCGTCCAGTTCGATACCCCCGCCGCGACCGCCGTATCCTCCACCGAAGCCGCACTCCGCGCGATCCCCGGCGTTCGCTCGGCCTCCACCACCAGCCTCGCGCTCGGTGGCGTGTCGCTGATGCGCGTCGCCTATGACGGCGATCCGGACGCGTTGAAGACCGCACTCGAGGCGCGCGGGTACCAGGTCTTCGGCTCCGGCCAGACGATCCGCATTCGCCGGGTCGCCCAACTTCTTCCGCCGGATCTGCCCGCGGACAATGTGACGACAGGGTGAGCGCGACCAAGATGACTCAAATCGCGCTGCCACTCGGATGGCCGGCGGACCCTCGCGACGACGCTTTCCTGGTAACTGCCTCCAACGCCCGCGCCGCACAGACGCTGGAGCATTGGGCCACGTGGCCCGTCATGACCGCCGTTCTCACCGGCCCACGCAAGTCGGGCCGCAGCCTGCTCGCGCGCATTTTCGCGGCCAAGAGCGGCGGGACGATCATCGACGATGCCGAGCGCGTGCCCGAGGCGCAGCTGTTCCACGCCTGGAACCGTGCGCAGGAGGAGCACAGGCCGCTCCTGATCGTGGCCGACGCGGCACCGCCCGAATGGAAGGTAAAGCTGCCGGACCTGCGCTCGCGCCTCGCTGCCAGCCCGATAGCCGCGATCGGCGCACCCGACGACGAACTC
>JAYVRZ010000082.1:0-4730 GCA_043775965.1 Sphingomonas sp. | reverse complement strand
CGTCGAGGAAGCGGGCGCTCTAGACCAAACCAGGGTGCCGCTCAATTTTTATGTCCCGGCGGCATAACGCCGCCCTCGTCGCGCACCCGTATTGCCGTTGCATTTGACGCAATCGCGACGAAAGCGTTTGCAATTGCAACTCATGCTGCACCGCAATATTTACTGGATCGAGAGTTGGGACGGATCCAGTCCGCCCAACGCAAACAGCGGGAGCCACCATCATGCGCACGACCTTCAAGATCATCGCAGCCGCCGCTGCAGCCCTCACCTCCTCGATCGGCATGGCCGGCGAGCCGCAGCAGAGCTTCGTGCACGAGGGCAGCACCTACGTCTTCACGTCGACCCAGGCCGGCAACCGCCAGGTCATCGACGGCCATCGCTATCCGTCGGGCCAGGCGTTCCACCTGATCGTCCGCGGCAATCGCGTGTCGGGCGTCTCGGGCGGCGTACCGGTCGCCTTCAAGACCGCCGACGCCAATGGCGCAGCCGGCGGCATCGCAGCGGTCGCGCGCTAAGCCAAGCCTGCCCCTTCGGCAGCACGAGCGGCGGTCGGACGATGTCCGGCCGCCGTTTTGCGTTTGGGCGAGGCTGGCCCCGTTCTCGAACGATAGTCGGGTGCAGTGCAGCATATCTGCCATCCCGCAGAACAATAGCCGTTACCGGAAGCCGATCGGCATTCAGCATGTCGTGAACCCTCAGAGCCTCCGTCAGATCTGACTTGTTCCAGGTCGACCGTGCTGCCGATCCGGCGCTTCGATCATGTTCGGCTCGAACGACGCTCTTTGAACCCGGGAGCAATTCAGGGGTGACGTTGTGAGTGGAAACTCTACCTGCTCACCAGCCCGATCGAACGCCCGTCCGCCTAGAATCCTTCGGGCAGATCGATCGGACCGACCAGTTCGCGGTAGCGCGAGACGGCATAGCGATCGGTCATGCCGGCGATGAAGTCGGCGATGTGCCAGCTGCGATCCGGGTTGTCCGCCGGCAGTCGCTCGCGCCATTCTTCGGGCATCGTCATCGGATTATCGCTATAGACCCCGAACAGCCCTGCGACGATCCCGTTCGCGGAGTCCGCCGCCGCCAGCTGGCGCGGGTGATGATACAGATTGGCGTACATGAAGCGCTTCAGGTCGCGCTCCGCCCCGCGCATTTCGGCGGAGAACCCGACCAGGCACTGTCCCGCCGCGCGCACGTCCTCGACCGTCGCCACGCCGCTGGCCGATATCCGGTCGCGCGTTTCGGCGATCAGGTCGTTGACCATTGTCCCGATCTGCGCGCGGATCAGTTCGCCGACGAGCCGCTTGGGCGCGATATCGGGGAAACGACGCCGCACGTCGTCCCAACCGCGCGCCACCAGCGGCACGGCCAGCATCTGGTCGAGCGTCAGCAATCCCGCGCGCAGGCCGTCGTCGATGTCGTGATTGTCGTAGGCGATATCGTCGGCGATCGCCGCGACCTGCGCCTCCAGGCTCGAAAAGCTCGTCAGCGCCAGCGGAAACTCGGCATCCGCCGCCGCCAGCGCCCAGCCCGGATGCCGCACCGGTCCATTATGCTTGGCGAGTCCCTCGAGCGTCTCCCAGGTCAGGTTCAGCCCGTTCCACAGCGGATAGGGCCGCTCGATCGTCATCAGCGTCCGCAGCGTGTGGCCGTTATGGTCGAACCCGCCCTGCCCCGTCAGCGCCGCCTTCAGCGCATCCTCGCCGGCATGGCCGAACGGCGGATGGCCGATGTCGTGCGCAAGACACAGCGCTTCGGTCAGGTCCTCGTTCAGCGCCAGCGTGCGCGCGATCGTCCGGCCGATCTGCGCGACCTCCAGGCTGTGCGTCAGGCGTACCCGAAAATGGTCGCCGTCGGGTGCCATGAACACCTGGGTCTTGTGCCGCAGCCGCCGAAAGCTGATCGAGTGGATGATCCGGTCCCGATCGCGCTGGAACGCATCGCGCGGACCACGAACGGACCCGTTCTGTTCTTCCTGAAGCCGTCCTTTGCTGCGCGCCGGGTCCGAAGCCCAGGGCGCGCGGTAGCTCACTTCGGCGGCAGCTTCGTAATAACCTGACCCGGATCGCTGGTGAAGCTGAACGTCGAGACGCCTTCCTTCGAGAGCTGATTGACGAAGGTGCGCGCTTCCGCATCGGTCTTGAACGGTCCGGCGAGCACGCGGTTGGTCGCCTTCCACGGCGTCGTCCAGCCACCACGATTCCCGAACACGGTCGGCGCCTTGGCCTTCGCGCCCTTCCACGCCTTGGGCAGGTCGCCCTCGGTCGCGCCGGTCGAGACCTGTACCCAGATCCGCTCGGGATTGGCGCGGGCGATGCGCTTCTCCTCTGCCGCTTCCTTATCGGCGATCAGCTTGGCGGCGGCGGCAGCCTTCTTCTCCGCCAGCGCCTTCTTATCGGCGACCGCCTTGCGATCCGCCGCCTTCTTGTCCGCGACCGCCTTCTTGGCGGCGGCTACCTTGTCGGCCGCCGCAGCCTTGTCGGCCGCCAGAGTCTTGGCAGCGATCGCCTTCGCCGCCACGTCGCGTTCGGTCTTTGCCTTCGCCTCCGCGAGCACGCGTTCGGCGTCATCAGACACCGGAACCGCCGCCTGTGTCACGCCGGGCGCCGCGTGCATCGGCTCGACGTCGAGTTCCGACGCCGGGATCGAGAGCCCTGCGACGATCCGCGCGAGGATCGAATCCTCGCTAGCCGCTACCGCATGAGTCCGCGGCGGGGGCGTTGCCGCGGCAAGCGCGGCCGGCGCTGCTACGCGCGCTGGAACCGTATCGGGCGCCGACGTGCCAGTCGAGAAACCTGGCATGGGAGCAGCCGTACGCGCCTCCAGCACGGGCGTCGGCTGGGCGACGACCGGCACCGCCGCGGCGGCCGATGCCGCGAGCGCATTGGCGGTGCGAGTCGGATCGGCACGCGTCTGCGCGACCGGGATCGCAGCCGTCTGCGAAATCACGCCAGCCGGCAATGCACCGGGCGCGGCCTTTGCCGGCGCGACGCGCGCCACCGCGACTTCAGGCGACATAGCGGGCGGCCGCACGGTGACCACAGGTTGAGCCGTGGCGACGACGACACTCGATTCGGCGGCGGGTGTCGTCCGCGGCACGGCCTGCGCCACCGCGCTCGGCGCACGATAGCCGACCTGGGGCGTCCCGACGGGCTGCACCATCCGCGTGGGACCGGCGGCGAGCTGGACCGGCGGCGTCGAAACGGTCGGCAACGGGACAGTTGGCAGCGGAACGGCTGGCGAAACTGGGGCACGCACCGGACTGGACGCCACGACCGGCGCCTTCGTGACGACCGCCGCCGTCTCGACACGATCGGGTTTCGCACGACGATCGCGCTTGCCCTTCTTGGAAGTCGTCGCGGCAATCACCGGCGGCTGCGCGACCGCGGCCATCAACACCGGCGCGGTCGGATCCGCACCCAGCACACCCAGCGGCGGCGTCATTCGCGCATCCGCCAGCCGCGCCGCCGTCGCGTGCACCTCGCCGAAATGCACCGCGAACGCGCGGTCGCTCGCCGGCAGCGTGGGCAATCGCTGGAAAAAAGGCTGCAGCCCTTGTGCGGTCCCGCGCGGCATCATGGTCGTCGCGATCTTCTCCGCGCCGGCGACGTCGCCGTTCATCGCCATGATGAACGCTCGCGCCCGCCAAGCGCCGCGGTCGCTCTTTAGCAGCAACGGGCCGAGCTGCTGCAGCGCCAGCTCCTGCTTGCCCGAGATGCCGAGCGACAACGCGTAACGCCGCAACGTCTCGTCATCCGGTGCATCCCGCAGCGCCACGCGGTAGTCGCGTTGCGCGCGATCTTGCTGCCCGATCAGATCATAGGCAAGCCCGCGATCCGCCGCAAAATTGCGGGGATCGAGTCCCAAGCCCTCGGCCTGCGCATAATAGCGCAGCGCTTCGCCCGGGCGCTCGGACCGGACGAGGATCGACGCCATCCCCGCCTTTATCCGGCCGTCGCGCGGGTTCACTTTCTCGGCACGCGCGAACAACGCCGCGGCCCCGCTCAAATCGCCCAGCCCCATCGACAGGTCGCCGGCACGTACGAGCGCGTCGACATCGCGCGGGTTGCTGGCAAGCTGGCGCATGACGTCGCCCAGCCGATCGGCATCGGTGGTGCCCGGAATGGCTTGCACGACTTCCTGCGCAACCGCGGCGCACGGCGATGCCGCCAACACGAGCGCCAGCGCGGCAGTCAGAAGATGATGGGGCGAACGAATCATGAGATATGCCTGCTCTAGACCAGAGCAGAGCCGAACCGGCAACACGCCCGTCGTATCGGCGCGGCGAAACGGCTTTCACAGGCGATGAAAATACCGACGGGCATTCACGCGACCGCTCGCGCGGGTCGGAAATCCGGCCCGGTACGCTCTACCGGGCCGGCACGGGCAACGGGCGGACGCGAACGTTTGTCCCGCAGCCCCCAGATCAGGCCGTCACGGCCTCTGCCTTCGGGTTGATCTTCGACGTGGCCATCGCCGTCAGCTTGTCGTCGGTGGCATATTCCTCGTCGAGCGTTTCCTTCAGGATCGCCGCGATCTCGCTGCGATCGAGCTGGTTCGCCCACGCGATCATCGTGCCATAGCGCGCGATCTCGTAATGCTCGACCGCCTGTGCCGAAGCGATCAGCGCGGCGTCGAGGACGGACTTGTCGGCGATCTCGCCCGCGACCTCGTTGGCCTCCTTGATGATTCCGTCGATCGCCGGGCAGGTCACTGCCTTGGCCTTCTCGCCC
>JAYVRZ010000081.1:0-2089 GCA_043775965.1 Sphingomonas sp. | reverse complement strand
GTCGGAGCCGCGCGAACTGCCCTGGCAGAACGTGGCCCCCGCCTCTGCCAGACCTTCGCGAAAGTCTGAACGCCACAACCTCCTCCGTCGTGCCGGACTGGTTCCGGCATCCACCGTGCGGCATATCAACGGCTTGCGGGTGTGCGGCACCGTGGATGCCGGAACGAGTCCGGCATGACGGGATGGGGTTAAACGAACGCGAAAAATACAGCGATCAGCACGAAGACGATCAGCAGCCAAACAACAAACTGCTTCCGGGTATCCGGGATAGCGGCGCCGAGTCCCTCGATCAGCACTCCGACCAGATCGTGCATGCCGCTCTCCCCGAGGATTACCCAGCCTTGGCGACGCCCACCATCGCCGGACGCAGCAGGCGGTCCTTGATCATGTAGCCGACCTGCATCTCCTGGACGATCGTGCCCGGGGGCTGGTCGCTCGGAATTTCCATCATCGCCTGGTGCTTGTTCGGATCAAGCATCTGGCCCTCCGCGGCGATCTTGGTGATGCCGTGGCGCTGGAACACGCTCTCCAGCTCGCGGCCCGTAGCCTCAAGCCCCGTCACGAGCCCCTTCATCTTCTCGTCCGCGCGCAGGTCCGCCGGGATCGCCGACAGGCCGCGCGAGAGGTTGTCGGCGACCGACAGCACGTCGCGCGCGAACGCCGTCGCGGCATAGGCGCGGGCGTCCTGCGCTTCCTTCTCCGCGCGGCGGCGGACGTTCTGGATCTCGGCCTGCGCATACAGGACGTTCTGCTTGGCTTCGGCGAGCTGGTTCTCGAGCTCGGCGACACGATCGTTCGCGGCAACTTCAGGCGCGTCTTCGGCGGTTTCTTCGCGCAGGTCGGCAGGGGCGTTCTGGTCGGTATCGGACATGGTTTTCCCTATGTTTGAGGCTCGCTCAACCCATCAACCGGGCGAGCGTTGCAGCCGTGAAATCCACCATGGGCACGACGCGCGCATAGTTCAACCGCGTGGGGCCGATCACGCCGACCACGCCGACCACCCGGCCATCCAACCCACGGAACGGTCTTGCGATGACCGAAGACCCTGACAAGGCGAACAATTTGGTCTCCGCGCCGATGAATATCCGGGTCGAATCGCCGGCCCGCGCGCTGTCCAAAAGCGACGCGACTTCCTGCTTTCCCTCGAGATCGTCGAGCAGGTCGCGGACCCGGTCGAGATCGGCGGCGGCGGCGGCGTCGATCAACCGCCCCTGCCCGCGCACGATCAGCACGGGGCGGCGATCCGCGTCCTCGCTCCACACGGCAATACCGCGTTCGACCAGCGCGCGCGCCGCGCTGTCCAATGCCGCCTGCCCGTCTGTCAGTTCAAGCTCGACACGGGTCCGCGCCTCGGCCAGCGTGAGGCCGCCGAGCGTCGCCGACATGTAATTGCCCGCCTCGATCAGCGTGGAGGCCGACATACCCTTGGGCAGCGCGATCACCCGGTTCTCGACCGAGCCATCCTCGCTGACCAGCACCGCCAGCGCCTGTTCGGGCGACAGCGAGACGAACGCGATCTGGCGCAGTTTCAGCTCGCGCTTGGGCACCATCACCAGCCCGGCGCACGCCGACAGTCCCGACAGCGCGAGCGTGGTCGCGGCGAGCGCTTCCTCGACCGGGCCGCCGACGCCAGCGCGTGCCTCGATCGTTTGGCGTTCTTCGATCGACGGCTCCATCGCCTGCATCATGCCGTCGACGAACAGCCGCAAGCCCCGGTCGGTCGGCATCCGCCCCGCGCTGGTATGCGGGCTGGCGAGCAGACCAAGCCCTTCGAGCTCGCCCATCACGCCGCGAATCGACGCGGGCGACAGGCTGAGGCCGGTCAGTTGCGCGATCGTCTTCGACCCGACGGGTACGCCGCTCGCGAGGTAGCTATCGACGACCGCACGGAAAATGTCGCGCGCGCGATCGGTCAGTTCGGTGACGGGGAGTGCGACCATGTGCCTGATCTAGGCTGGCGAGCGACCAAACGAAAGGCTAGGCAGCGCACATTGCCCACCACCCGTTCGTCCTGAGTAGCGACTGAGCGAAGTCGAAGGCCCGTATCGAAGGATACGCCGCTTCGACACGCTCAGCAGCTACTCAGGAC
>JAYVRZ010000080.1:0-9886 GCA_043775965.1 Sphingomonas sp. | reverse complement strand
ATTGACGTCGACCAGGGCATCAAGGGCGAACAGGTGGTCGAGGCGATGGCACGGATCTCGTCGATCCATAGTGCACCCAAGACCATTCGCGTGGACAATGGGCCGGAGTTCGTCTCGAAGGCGCTCGACCTATGGGCTTACGAGAACGGCATGACGCTGGACTTCAGCCGACCTGGAAAACCGACGGACAATGCGTTCGTGGAATCGTTTACTGATTGCCTTGGCGACGAGTGCCTGAACGCACACCGATTTCTGTCCATGACAGACGCCCGGGCCAAGATCGACGCTTGGCGCAGGGACTATAACGAAAGACATCCTCACACATCTCTTGGCTGGAGCACCGCCTCGGTCAGGACGATTGCCGGCGATATGCCTGTGGCGTCACGCTCGTGGCTCGCCGAAATGCGCGCGTAAATGCCGATTGTGATGAGAAACGACATGCCTGCGCAATTTCAGCGATCGGCATCGTCCCGAGGGAAAGCAATGTCTTTGCGCGTTCGAGGCGCAAGCGGCTTAGATAGCGATGTGGCGTCAGGCCCGTCGTGCCGGTGAACATTCGAATGAAATGAAAAGCGCTCAAGCACGCTGCATCCGCCAGATCCTTCAGCCGGACCTCGTCTTCGAGATGCGCCGTCATATAGTCGAGAACGCGGCGCAAACGCCGGTCGTCTAGCCTTTGGGTCGAGGCGCCTCCGTCGGGCGCAAACGCGACGCCGGAATAGGTGTTCATGATGCAACTGGTCAGTTCGATGGCCAGCGTATCGATCACCACCGCGCTGGCCGCGGTTGGCGCCATCAGTTCGCCGAGCACGTCCGCGCCAAGGCGCCGTAGCCGTTCATCGAAGAAACCTCCGAGATAGGGCACGCTCTCGGGTCGACACGCTGCACGACCACGTGCTTCCGAAACTGCCGCAAATGCTGAAGCCGGCAAGTAAATGTGAAGCGCTTCGTGCCATTCGGACACCACGATATCGGTTTCCTGGACACCCGACGGGCAAAACCAGATCGTCCCCGCCTCCACGCGCGTATGCTGGCGGATCCGATCACCCGTCCGGCTGACCACGCAGTCGGGATTGCACGCCGTGGCGATCGCGATTTCCAGGTTCGACGGCTGGAAAGATCCTACCTCGCCTCGTGGATGATAGCGGTGGTCGGCCGCCAGTCCCTGCCAGATGCCCGATGCGGACGACGCAAGTATATCCCTGCCACCGTACTTCGCGCCGCTTTGATCTTCCACACGCATGACAAGACCTCCACCAGAACGACTGTGCAGTATCGACCTGAAACAGCAATTTGGGAACAGACTCTATTGGCACGGCCGGAGCATCATGAGGCGAAGAGTGGAGAGACTGAAATGGTCATTCGATCGAATGCAGCGGCCGTCGTTGCCGCGAGCCTTGCCTGTTGTGCCGCCAATGCCGAAACCGAACAGGGTTTTGCCAAGCGCCTCCCGGCTCAACTGGTCGAAGATTTCCACGGCGCTTTCGGCGAGCATCATGCCCGTGCCGTCCACGCCAAGGGCGTTATCCTGCAAGGCCGCTTCGAGCCCAGCCCCGAGGCCCGGACTCTGTCGACGGCCGCGGTCTTCGCGCACGGCGTGCCGGTGATCGTCCGGTTCTCCGATTTCACGGGCCTTCCCGATATTCCGGACACCAGCGGGAGCGCCAATCCACGCGGGTTCGCGGTCAAGTTCCTCCTGGACGACGGATCGAACCTCGATATCGTCAATCACAGTTTCAACGGCTTTCCGGTGAGAACCGCGGCGGAGTTCAGTACGCTTCTGCAAGCACTCGGCCACAGTCCGGCGGGCACGGCCTTGCCAACGCCGTTCGAGGCGTTTCTCGGCACACACCCTGCCGCCAAGACGTTCTTCACCACCCAGAAGCCGCCGCCGGAGAGCTTTGCCACCACCGCGTTCTACGGGGTCAACGCGTTCTTCTTCATCGACACGACCGGTAAGAGCCGCCCGGTCCGGTATCGCTTCGTACCCGAGGCCGGCGAGCATTACCTGCACGAAGACGCGCTCGATCGACGCTCGGCGACCTATCTGATGGACGAGATTACCACCCGCGCCGCGAAAACACCGGTGCGCTTTACCTGGCTGGCGCAGATCGGCGAGCCGGCAGACCTGGTGGACGATCCGTCGGTGGCATGGCCGGAGAACCGTCGGCTGGTGACGCTGGGCGTGATCACGATCGACCAGCCCGGTCCGAACACTGCGGCGGCCGATCGCGATCTCCTGTTTCTACCCGGTGCATTGCCACCGGGCATCGCGATCGCCGACCCGATGGTGACGATCCGTAATGCCGCATATCCGGTATCGTTCAATGAACGCCATTAGTCCGGCCATGCTCGCGGTCTTCCTGGCGATGCCGGCCGCGGCGCCGATACCCGAGGAAAGCGTCGTCCCGCTAGTCTCGCAGCCGCTGCCAGGTGTCGCCGGCAAACGGTTCACCGCCGCGGTGGTGACCTTCCCACCAGGCGCACGCTCTGCATCGCACCGACATGGCGCTGCGTTCCTCTACGCCTATGTTCTCGAAGGCAGCGTCCAGAGCCGGATCGAGGGTGAGCCCATGCACAGCTACCAGGTGGGGCAGGGCTGGATCGAGCAACCCGGCGCCCATCATCCCCTGACGGCGAACCTCAGCACCGTGCGCCCGGCGCGCCTGTTGGTGACGTTCGTTTCCAACGACGGCGAACCCCTCAAGACATCGGATCCTCGCTAATGATGCGGCTCGATTATCAGCGCCTCGCCGCGAACGGAATGAAGGCGTTCGGCGGCGTCTATATGTACGTCAGCGGTTGCGGCCTGCCCAAGGCGCTGATCGACCTCGCCTATTTGCGGGCATCGCAGATCAACGGCTGCGCCTATTGCATCGACAGCCACAGCCATGACCTTCTGGCGGCGGGCGTTCCAGCCGGTAAGCTCCTGCTCATCTCCGCCTGGCGCGAAGCGGGCGGCATCTTCAGCGACCGCGAGCGGGCGGCGCTAGCCTGGACCGAAGCGGTCACGGTTTTAGCCGGAACGGAAGTAGGCGGAACGGGCGTCTCGGACGAGGTCTTCGCGATCGTCAGCGTGCAGTTCACCGAACAGGAGATTGCCGATCTCACCGTGGCGATCGGCTTGATCAATGCGTATAATCGGATCGCTATAAGCTTTCGACGCGGTCCCGAGCCTCGTTCCACGACGTAATCAGGCCTTGGAACGAGACATTGGCGGGGTATTACCGGCTACCCGCCTTCGGGCATTCATTCACTTCGGCAATACCATCGATCTCGGCTTGAAGATCATCCGGTAAGAACAGGCATTAGTAACTGCCGCCGCCCCCGATCGCTCGGACTGTGTCGACGGCAACCTGCAACCGCGTGCTCTGGACTTCGAGCAACAGGCGTTGCGCATCGAGCGCCGCAGTCTGCGCCGTGACCACGTCGAGATAATCGGACGCGCCGTCGCGGTAACGGATCAGCGCCAGGTCGCGTGTCCGTTCGGCGGCGCGCGTCGCTGCCTGCTGCTCCTGCTCCTGCTCGGCGAGGGCACGACCGCGCGCGAGATCGTCCTCGACTTCTCGAAACGCGGTCAGCACGGTCGAGCGATAGCTCGCTGCCGTCTCGTCATATTGCGCACGGCTGATGCGGACGCGAGCCCGCCTTGCGCCGCCGTCGAAGATCGCGAGCGCGGCGGACAGTGGCCCGAGTGCCCAGAAGCTGTTCGACGCACGCAGGATATTGCCATTGCCCGCCTCGAACCCACCCGACCCGCCGAGTGTCAGCGACGGATACATCGCCGCGCGGGCCACGCCGATCTGGGCGTTGGCGGCAGCGATCCGGCGTTCGGCGGCGGCGATGTCTGGTCGGCGCTGCAACACTGTCGAGGGCACCCCGACCGGGATCGCGGGCGGACGCTGCAAGGTGTCCGCCACCGGGATCGCGAAGGTCGAGGGTGTTTCGCCGACCAACGCCGCGATCGCATGCTCGAATGCGGCGCGCGCACCCGCCACCGCCGACAGTTCCGCCCGCGCGCTCGACAGCAACGCGGCCGAGCGGCTGACGTCGATCCCCGACGCTATGCCGCCGGTGTGCCGCGTATCGGTCAGATCATAGGCGCGCTGGAATGCGGCCACCGTCTGTCGCAGCAGCACCGTCCGTGCATCGAGACCGCGCATCTGGAAATAGGAGTCCGCCAGCGACGCCTGGAGGCCGAGACGAACCGCAACGATGTCCTGCGCGCTGGCCTGCGCGGAGGCGGCATCCGCGCGGACCGAATTGCGGACACGCCCGAACAGGTCGATCTCATACGCCAGCGACGCGCCGACCGAGAGATTGTTGTACGTTGCGGCGCTGCCCGACGACAGCGGTCGTCCGGCCGACACGCGCGAACGGCCGGCGTCCGCCCCTACCGATATCGACGGTAGTTGCGCGGCACGCGTCTCCCCGAGCAACCCGCGCGCTTGGTCGTATCGCGCGACCGCGGCCGCGAGATCGGGATTGCCCGCCTCGATCCGCGCTTCGAGCGCGGTCAGCGTCGGATCGTCGAACGCGGTCCACCACGCGGCGGGAAGCGACGTGTCGGTGGCGGCTGGCTGCCAAGGTCCCTGCCCCTGCGGCCCGAGTTCCTTGTATGCTGCCGCAACCGGGCTCGGCGGAATGCTGTACGGCGGCGCCAGCGAGCACCCCGCCAAACTCGCCGCCACTACCGCTGCCGTGCCCAGCCTAGCGCTTCGCACGGGCCGGTCCTGTCGAAGGCGCGATGCGGACCGGGTCGCCGGTCTGGAGCGAGTCCGGGGGGCTGTCGATCACGCGATCGCTGGCGGTGAGGCCTGCGCTGATCGCGACGCTGTCGCCATCGTCGCGGCCGATCGTGATCGTCTTGAGATGCGCCTTGCCGTCGCTGCCGACGACCGCGACCTGCGTACCCTTCGCGCCGATCACCAGTGCGCTGGATGGCAGCCGCACGCCGGTGCCGCCCGCCCCTACCGGGAACTTGACCTGTGCATAGGCGCCCGGCTTAAGCGCACGATCGGTGTTCGCCGCCTGCAACTCGACCAGCACGGTGCCCGACTGCGGATCGACCGCGTCGGCGCTGCGGGTCAGCGTCACGTCGAACGCGCGCCCAGGATATTCCGGCACGGTCAGCACCGCGTGCATTCCCTGCCGCGTCTGTCCCGAATAGGCCTGCGGTACGCGGACATATATCCGCATCCGGTTGACGTCGGCGATCGTGAACAGCGGGGTCGAGGCGGCAGTCCCCGCCGTTACCAGCGCGCCGACCTGGGTCGAGCGGCTCGTGACGACACCCGAGAACGGCGCGGTCAGGCGCGTGAACCCTTGCAACGCGCCGAGCCGGCGGACATTGGCGGAGGCGGCATTGGCGATCGCGGACTTGGCGGCGAGGTCGCCGATCTTCTCGTCGGTCTCCTGCTTCGACACCGCATCCTTGGCGAGCAGATCGCGCCAGCGCGTCGCGGTCGACGCCGCAAGCGAGCGGTTCGCGCGTGCCGTCTGGAGGTCGGCCTGCGCGGCGGCGACCTGCTGGTCGACTTCGGGCGCGTCGAGGATCGCCAGCGTCTGGCCGGCGCGCACAGGATCGCCGATGTCGACGAACCATTTGCGAATATAGCCCGTCGTCCGTGCGTAGATCGCCGCGCTGTTATACGCCTGCACGTTGCCCGGCAGCGTCAGTGCATCGCTCGCGCCCTCGGCGGAGGGGCGGATCACCGTGACGATCGGGGTCGACTGCGCGGTGGTCCACGTCGCCAGCTGCGAGTCCGAGCGGTGCCGCGTGAAGATGCCGAACGCCACCAGCGCCAGCGCGATCACCGCCGCAATGACGCCGACTTTCTTCAGCGACCCGCGCTTCGGCTCGGTGGTGACAGGCTCCGGATGAACGATCTCAGACATGCGCTTCCTCTAGAATCTCGTCGCGGCGGGCTTTGGCGGCGGCGCGCTCGGCATCCTTGCGGTGCACGAGGCTGAAGATGACAGGTACGAACATCAACGTGGCGAACGTTGCGACGATCAGCCCGCCGATCACCGCGCGTCCCAGCGGGGCGTTCTGCTCGCCGCCCTCGCCGATGCCGAGCGCCATCGGCAACATGCCGATGATCATGGCAAGCGCGGTCATCAGCACCGGGCGGAAGCGCGTCATCCCCGCCTCCATCGCCGCCTTGTGCGAATCCCCCAGTTCGGCGAGCCGCTCGCGGGCAAAACTGACCACCAGGATCGCGTTCGCGGTCGCCACGCCCATGCACATGATCGCGCCGGTCAAGGCGGGCACCGACAGCGGCGTCCCGGTGAGGAATAATATCCAGACGATCCCGGCGATCGCGCCCGGTAGCGCGGTGATGATCACGAACGGATCGAGCCAGCTCTGGAAGTTCACCACGATCAGCAGGTAGATAAGCACGATTGCACCGATCAGCCCGAAGAACAGCCCGGAGAACGCGCTGTTCATCGTCGCATATTGGCCGCGCAAGGCGATCGTCGTGCCCTTCGGCGCGGACGCCTTGGCGTCGGCCAGCACGCGCTTGATATCACCCGCTACCGCACCGAGATCGCGGCCATTCGGGGTCGCGTAGATGTCGATCGCCTGCGCAATATTGTAGTGCGAGACGACCGCGGGCGAGGTGCCGCGAACGACCGTGGACAGCCCGCCGAGCACCTGCGACGTGCCGCCAGCATTGGTGCCGGTGACCGGAATGTTCGACAGGTCGCTCATCGACCCGACGCGGTATTCGGGGGTCTGCGCGACGACGCTGTACGAGACACCGTTCTCGGGGTTGAGGTAATAGACCGGCGCGGTCTGCACCGTGCCGGCGAGCGACGATCCGACGCTGGCGGTGACGTCGCGCTCGGTCAGGCCTAGCTGCCCGATCCGACTGCGATCGATGTTGACGCGCAGCTCGGGATAGCGCGCCGATTGCTGGATACGGGCATCGGCAACGCCTGGAATCGCCGCGATCTTGCGTAACAGCGTCCGCGCATAGGCATAATTGCCTGCGGCGTCCTTGCCGGTGATCTGCACGTCGATCGGCGCTGGCGCACCGAAGTTCAGGATCTGACTGGTGATGTCGGCGGGCAGGAACGAAAAGGTCGAACCCGGAAACGCACCCGGCAACGTCTCGCGCAGTTTTCGCACGTAATCCGCGGTCGGCGCGTGATCGTGCGAGAGCTGGATCAGGATGTCGCCGTCCTGCGGGCCGATCGTGCCCGAGTTGTTGTAGGTCGTGTTGATCGAACTGACCGGCAGGCCGATATTGTCGACCACCGACACGAGTTCGTCTGCGGGAATGATCTGGCGTACGCGCCGCGCGATCAGATCGAACTCGGCCGACGTGCTCTCGATCCGGCTGCCGATCGGCGCGCGGACGTGCATCGTGATCTGGCCGGCATCGACCGCAGGGAAGAAGTTCTGGCCGAGAAACGGAATCAACAGCATCGAAAGCGCGACCACCGCGAGGAAGCCGAGCAGGAACGGCTTGCCGGTTTCGAGCGCGCGTTCGAGCAACCGGCCATAGCCGTGGCGGAACCGCTCGAACCGCACCTCGAACCCGCGCTGGAACCGGACGAGCGGATTGCGTGAAGTCGACGTGCCCGCGGCGTGAACGTCACCCGCATGCGGCTTGAGCAGGTACATCGCCATCGTCGGCACCAGCGTGCGCGAAAGGATGAACGACGCGATCATCGCGAACACCACCGACAGCGCGAGCGGCACGAACAGGAAGCCAGCGACGCCGGGCAGGAAGAACATCGGCACGAACACGATGCAGATGCACAGCAGCGACACGAACGCCGGCGTCACGATCTGCGCGGCGCCGTCGAGGATTGCCTGGCGGACGCTCTTGCCCTGCTCCAGATGCCAGTTGATGTTCTCGATCGTCACCGTCGCATCGTCGACCAGGATGCCGACCGCGAGGCTGAGCCCGCCGAGCGTCATCACATTGAGCGTCTGGCCGGTCGCCGACAGCGCGATGATCGCCGCGAGGATCGCCAGCGGGATTGAGATCGCGATGATCACGGTCGAGCGCCACGAGCCGAGGAACAGCAGGATCATCACGCTGGTCAGCGCGGCGGCGATCGCGCCTTCCTTGACGACGCCCTCAACCGCCGCCTTCACGAACAGCGACTGATCGCCGATCGGCACGATCTTGAGATTGTCGGGCAAAGTCGCCTGGATCGCCGGCAGCGCATCCTTGATCCCCTGGACGATCGCCAGCGTCGAGGTCGATCCGTTCTTCAGGATCGTCATCAGCACCGATCGCGATCCGTCGACATGGACGACGTTGGTCTGCGGCGCGCTGCCGTCGCGGACGTGCGCCACGTCGCGCATGAAGATCGTCGCGCCATTCACGACCTTCACCGGCAGGTTGTTGAGTTCGTCGATCGAGCCCGGCGCGTTGTTGAGCCGGACGTTATATTGAAAGCCACCGATCTTCGCGAAGCCGGCCGGGTTGATCTGGTTCTGCGCGGCGATCGCCAGGCCGACGTCCTGCGCGGACAGGCCCTTCGACTGGAGCGCCTGCGGATCGAGATCGATCTGCACCTGCCGCTGCCGCCCGCCCGACGGATACGGGATCGCGGCGCCCGGTATGGTGACGAGGCCGGGGCGAATCTGGTTCTGCGCGGTATCGAACAGCTTGCCCTCGGACAGCCCGACGCCGGACAGCGCGAGCTGGAGGATAGGCACGGTCGATGCGGAATAGTTGAGGATCAGCGGCGGGGTGACGCCCGGCGGCAACTGCTTCAACACCGTTTGCGATACGCTGGTGACCTGTGCGGTCGCCGTGCGGATGTCGGCGCCTGGCTGGAAATAGATCTTCACGATGCCGATCCCCGGCATCGACTGGCTCTCGATATGGTCGATGTCGTTGACCGTGGTCGACAGCACGCGCTCGTAGGGCGAGATGATTCGGCCCGCCATGTCGTCGGGCGAAAGACCCGAATACTGCCAGGCCGCGGCGATCACCGGCACCTTGATGTCGGGGAAGATATCGACCGGGGTGCGGACCGCGGCGAGCACGCCGACGACGGCGACCAGGATCGCCATGACGATGAAGGTGAGCGGGCGCGATAAGGCGACCCTGACGATACCGATCACGGAAGAATTCCAATCCGAACGCAGCACGACTGGTGGCGACTCCCGGAGCCGCCAGACCTGCCCGACATTCCCCCTTTGCGGCAGCGCAGCAGGAATTGGCAAGGGTCAATGTTGCTTACGTTTCGTCGCAGCGAGGGTCGAAGTGCTGATTGAGCGTGTCCGCACCAGCCGCCTAGTCGTTCTTTTTCAAGGGGTCGTGACCACCTGACGTGCTCCCTCGAATTTATGCGATTGATAAGTTAGCTCGTCAGATGGCAACGGATAATGCGACAAAGCCGATTTACCGAGGATCAGATCATTGGCGTGCTGCGCGAGCATGAGGCCGGGGTGAAGACCGCCGAGTTGTGCCGGAAGCACGGGATCAGTGACGCGACGTTCTACAACTGGAAGGCGAAGTACGGCGGGATGACCGTGTCAGAGGCGGCGCGGTTGCAGGCTGATCGGGGTCAAACGGTCGGCATGGCAATATGAGCCGCTTCGCGGGAAGGACGATGCTGACCGCGAGCGAATGCGTGAGATCGCCAACGAGCGCCGCCGGTTCGGCTACCGGCGGCTGGCGATCCTGCTCAGGCGCCAGGGGAAAAGCATGAACCTGAAGAAGGTGTATCGGCTGTATCGCGAGGAGCGATTGACGGTGCGCAAGCGTGGTTGCCGCAAGCGCGCGCTGGGAACGCGAGCGCCGATGGCGATGTCGCAGGAACCCAATCAGCGCTGGTCTCTCGACTTCGTGTCAGACCCGTTGGCCTGCGGGCGGCGGTTCCATATGCTCAACGTTATCGACGACTACAGCCG
>JAYVRZ010000079.1:0-3562 GCA_043775965.1 Sphingomonas sp. | reverse complement strand
ATTGGTGAGCATCGATAGAGCGAAGGCGTTGCCGCGTCTCGCCACGGGTTCGAACCTCGCGACCGCGCTCACGACGCCGAAGCCCTTATCATGGCATCGTATTCCTCGAGGCGGGGATGGTGGAACGCCGAGGTGTTGAAAAAGCTCTGATGAGCCTCACGCGCCAGCCGCTCGGGATGATCCACAACGTAACCAAGTTCCGCGAGGCTCGTCGGCAAGCCGCCGTCGCGCATCATGTCGGCGATCGCAGTCGCCAGCGAGTCGTCCTGCCCAAGCTCCATGGCGCGACGGATCGCAGCGGCGCGATCGGGCCTATGCGACGCCATGTGATCAAGCGCGACGACGAGCCCGATCCCGCTCAATATGCCATGATGGAAACCCTGATCGCCACAGCTGATGGCGATTGCGTGCGCCGGCCCCAGTCCCATGTTGATCGCCACCCCGCCAGCATAACCCGCAAGCAGAAGATTGGTGCGCGCCTCGATATCGGCGCCATCGGCCGTCGCCCGCGCCAGGTACCTGACGACACGGATGATCCCGTCGAGCGCGATCGCGTCGAAAAACGGGATGTCGTTGGCCGAGAGGTAGCCTTCGATGCAGTGCGACAAGGCATCGATGCCCGTCGCAGCGGTCAACCGAGCGGGCAGGCTCCGTGTCATGTCGGGGTCGAGAATCACAAGGTTCGGGAGGACGTGGCGAGAAAAGATGCCCACGGCGATGGTCTGGGGATCACGATGGATTCCCGCCGTTCCGTTCGCCTCGCTGCCCGTCCCAGCAGTTGTCGGAACCGCGACAAGCGGGGCCGTCCCGCCGATCCTCGCGTCCGCCACTCCCGCATAGTCTGCGACCACGCCGCCGTGGGTCGCGAGGACCGATACAAACTTGGCGACGTCGATGACCGACCCGCCTCCTAGCGCGACGACACAGTCGCATGCTTCGCTCCGATAGAGCGCTGCCGCCGCATCGCCGTTGGCGAAAACCGGATTCTCAGCAACGGCGTCAAAGACGGCCGGCGCCCGCTGGAACTTGCCGATCGCACGATCGAGGAGCCCCGCACGCCTGATCCCCTGATCGGTCACCAACAGGGGCCGTCTCAGCTCTGCATCGGCGAGTTCCATCGGTAGGGCATCAAGCATGCCCTGTCCGACGAGCGTCCGCGGAAGATGAATCGAACATGTCACGACGCGTTCCGTCTCATTCCACGGTCTCGCTCTCCCAAAGATCCCACGCGCGGTCATAGGCGACGTCGGTGGACGTCGCGATGAGCGCCTCCTCGTCCGTGAGATATGTCACCGCCCCGAGTTGCATCGCGTTGAACTGAACGCGCGCATTGATCTCCGCGTAGACTGCGCGAAAAATCACCTGCCGCAGGCTGTTGCCGACGACGGTCGATCCGTGTCCGCGCATCAGCACGATGGACTGATCGCCAAGTGCCACGGCGAGCGCCGCCCCCAGCCGCTTGTCACTTACCAGGAGATCCGTCGCGTTGCCTCCGACATCGCGCACCTCGAAGATCGGCACATCGCGCCCGATGAAGCCCGCCGTGTGGCAGACGCAGCGCATCGGCACGTCGGACACGACCGAGAACGGAAGGACCGATGGAGAATGGCTATGCACCACGGCGCGAACCTCGGGCCGCGCGCGATAGATTTCGGTATGGATGAAGCGCTCGAGATAACTACCCGGCGCCGTCGCATCGACGGGCCTGCCTTCCAGATCGATCTCCACGATGTCCGCCCGCGCGACTCGCCCGGGCGCAATGCTACGGGCTATGAGAACGCGGTCGGGCCGCTCGGGCGATCGCTCGCTGACATGTCCGAAGGTGTCGACGACGTTCTGGCGAGCCAGGATGTGGTTGGCGACGACGAGGTCGCGGCGTACCGCTTCGATGGAGCGTGGCATCGCTGCACTGCCGTTGGCGTCCACTGCGAGCGCTACGCGCGAACAGCGTTGAAACGCGCTTTGCCGAGGGTCGCTTGCTCACCTGATCGCATCGTTGCCTCCCCTTCTTTGCCTCTTTTCCAAGCCTAATGTCGTGGACCGTCGATGGACCACAACAGTCTGGGTTGAGGTCCCAAGCAAAAGAGTTCTGGCAGGCTTCCGCGAGAAGGTTCCTGGCTGGCTGCCGGACACTTATTGAATTGGCTCCGCGCTCTACTCTTATGGTCTAGCCGACGAACTGGCGCTCGAACCGGGAGAGGAGGATCATGCCGAACGCACCGAAACACCTGCTGCCCACCACGCTGGTCGGATCGTATGCCATGCCAGAATGGCTGATCGACCGCGCGCGGCTGACGGATCGCTTCCCGCCCCGGGTGAGGGCCAGGGAGCTTTGGCGGATCGATACGCGGTTCCTCGAGGAAGCGCAGGACGACGCGACCATCATGGCCATCCACGAACAGGAGCGCGCCGGACTAGACATAATCACTGACGGCGAGATGCGCCGCGAAAGCTACTCTAACCGCTTCGCGACCGCACTTGACGGCGTCGACCTCGACAACCCCGGAAGCGCACTCGACCGGTCAGGCCACCCCAATCCGGTGCCCCGCGTCATAGGCGCGATACGTCGTCGGCATCCGGTGCAGGTCCGCGATGTCGAGTTTCTCCGCCGGCATTCCACCAGGCCGATCAAGATCACCGTGCCCGGCGCCTTCACGATGGCGCAGCAGGCTCAAAACGACTTCTACGGGTCGGAGGAGCAGTTGGCACTCGCCTACGCAGCGGCGGTGAACGCCGAGATCCGAGACCTGTTCGCCGCCGGCGCCGACATCGTGCAGATCGACGAACCGTACATGCAAGCCCGACCAGAGAAAGCCCGCGAGTACGGCAAAAAGGTCATCGAGCGCGCCCTCGACGGCATCGATGGCGAAACCGCCCTGCACATTTGCTTCGGCTACGCAGCGATCATTCATGGCGATCGCCCCAAGGGCTATGATTTCCTCGGTGAGCTTGCGACCACGCCGGTGCGGCAAATCTCAGTCGAGACCGCGCAGCCCGATCTGGACCACGAAGAGCTTCGACCGCTGGCAGGGAAACGGGTGATGGTCGGCGTCCTCGACCTCAACGATCCAGCCGTTGAATCACCCGTGGTCGTCGCCGATCGCATTCGACGGGCACTCAGGGTCGTGCCTGCGGACAGGGTGATTGTGGCACCGGATTGCGGTCTAAAATACCTGCCGCGTGAGACCGCGTTCGGCAAAATGCGGGCGATGGTCGAGGGTGCGGCGATCGTGCGCGACGAGCTCACCTCCTAGACATGGCGTGCCTGTCGGCCATGCAGACATTGCTTTGTGCCTGCGCAACGCGGTGGCCTAGCGTCGCTGCGCGGACGAGGTTCAAACATCATCCGGCGATAGGAGGGGCAGATGCTACGAAACGTGCTCGGAAAGGTCGGCAAGATCGAGATCGCGCGCATCCTGGACAGCACGCTTCTGGGTGAAACGATGCAGCACTGGTTCCCCGACTTCGACCGGGAGCAAGTCAGAGAGCACGAACATTGGCTCTGCCCGACGCACTACGATCCAGAGTCCGGTCACTTCCGCATGCCGGTGCACAGCTATGT
>JAYVRZ010000078.1:0-5871 GCA_043775965.1 Sphingomonas sp. | reverse complement strand
ATATGGGGAACGGTGATGATAAGCGCGGTGCTCCTTTACCCTAGCCTTCCCACCTGGGCCCCGGCCTTCGCCGGGGTGGCGCCCGTGAGGTCAGGTCGTGGCAAGCAGCGGCAGCCGGCAGCAGGCTCGTTCAGTTAGCCCGCCGCCGCGGTGCCTTAAGCCAAAGCCGCATCCACGCCCATCAGCTTCGGGAAGAACCCCTCGTGCGCGATGCGCAGCGTGTCGAGCGCGATGACGTCGTCGCGGTCGGGGCGTTCGAAGATCAGGCGCTTGCCGCCTGTCCGACCGAGCGGTTCAGCCTCGACGTCGGCCGCATGGGCGGCGCCGAGGAAGTCGAGGAGCGAATGGTCGTCGACCGTGACGATGTAGACGCCCTGGTCCTCCGCGAAGAACGAGCGCGCGCAGTCGAACGGCTGCTTGCGGTCGATCATCGCGCCGATCCCGCCGGCAAGCGCCATCTCGGCGAGTGTCACGGCGACGCCGCCGTCGGAGACGTCGTGGACCGCGGTCAATTGGCCCAGCGCGATCGCTTCACGGATCAGGTCGCCGACTCGGCGTTCGGCGGCGAGATCGACCGGCGGGGGCGGGCCGGCGTCGAGCTGTTCGCGACCGTGGCATTCGCGCAGCCAGAGCGACTGGCCGAGATGGCCGCCGCGCGTGCCGACCGCGAGGATGATGTCGCCCGAGCCCTTGAACGCGATCGTCGCATTCTTCTGCCAGTCCGCCAGTAGGCCGATCGCGCCGATCGCCGGGGTCGGCAGGATCGCCGAGCCGCCACCCGTTGCCTTGGATTCATTGTAGAGCGAGACGTTGCCCGACACGATCGGGAAGTCGAGCGCGATGCAGGCGTCGCTCATGCCTTCGAGGCAGCCGACGATCTGGCCCATGATCTCGGGCCGCTGCGGGTTGGCGAAGTTGAGGCAGTTGGTGACTGCCAACGGCAGCGCGCCGACCGCGGTCAGGTTGCGCCACGCCTCGGCGACCGCCTGCTTGCCGCCCTCGACCGGGTCGGCGAAGCAATAGCGCGGCGTGCAGTCGGTGGTCATCGCCAGCGCCTTTTGCGTGCCGTGGACGCGGACGACCGCGGCGTCGCCACCGGGGCGCTGGACGGTGTCGGCGCCGACCATGTGGTCGTACTGCTCCCAGATCCAGCGGCGCGAGGCGATGTCGGGCGAGCCCATCAGCGTGAGCAGATCGGCGGCGATGTCATTGCTATGCGGTGCGTTTTCGAGAGGCGTGGGCTTGGGTGTGGGCACGTGCGGGCGGTCGTAGAGCGGCGCTTCGTCGGCGAGCGGCCCGAGCGGGATGTCGCAGACGGTTTCGCCCTTGAACGTCAGCACCATGCGGCCGGTGTCGGTGACGCGGCCGATGACCGCGAAATCGAGCTCCCACTTCTTGAAGATCGCTTCGGCCTCGGCTTCGCGGCCGGGCTTGAGGACCATCAGCATACGCTCCTGCGATTCCGAGAGCATCATCTCGTACGGCGTCATGCCGGTCTCGCGCTGCGGCACGTCGTCCATCGTCAGCTCGATGCCGACGCCGCCCTTCGACGCCATCTCGACCGCGGACGAGGTGAGGCCAGCGGCACCCATGTCCTGGATCGCGACGATGACGTCGGTGGCCATGAGTTCGAGACACGCTTCGATCAACAACTTCTCGGTGAAGGGATCGCCGACCTGGACGGTCGGGCGCTTGGCGTCCGAATCCTCGCCGAAATCGGCCGAGGCCATCGTCGCGCCGTGGATGCCGTCGCGGCCGGTCTTGCTGCCGACGTAGACGATCGGATTGCCGATTCCGCTCGCGGCTGAATAGAAGATCTTGTCCTGATCGGCGATCCCGACGGTCATCGCGTTGACGAGGATGTTGCCGTCGTACGCGCTGTGGAAGTTCACTTCGCCGCCGACGGTCGGAACACCGACGCAGTTGCCGTAGCCGCCGATGCCGTGGACGACGCCCGAGATCAGGTGGCGCATCTTGGGGTGATCGGGGCGGCCGAAGCGGAGCGCGTTCATGTTGGCGATCGGCCGCGCGCCCATCGTGAAGACGTCGCGCAGGATGCCGCCGACGCCGGTCGCTGCGCCTTGGTACGGCTCGATGTAGGAGGGGTGGTTGTGGCTCTCCATCTTGAAGATCGCCGCCTGATTATCGCCGATGTCGACCACGCCCGCATTCTCGCCGGGGCCGCAGATTACGCGCGGGCCCTTGGTGGGGAGCTTCATCAGGTGGATCTTGCTGGATTTGTAGCTGCAATGCTCCGACCACATCACCGAGAAGATGCCGAGCTCGACCATGTTCGGCTCGCGGCCGATGGCGTGCAGGACGCGCTCATATTCTTCGGGGGACAGGCCGTGGTCGGCGACGATCTGCGGTGTGATCTGAGGCATGTCGTGGAGCTTTAGCGGGGTGGGGAGCGTCCGTCACCTGTGCGAACAGCGACAATGTGGTTTGGGACCGTAATTACCCCAATTATGGCTTGGCAGCGCGCAACGTCTCGTTGATGCGCGACTGCCAGCCAGGTCCGCTCGCCCTGAACCGTTCGAGAACGTCGTTGTCGAGGCGTAGGGAGACGAGGGACTTGCCAGAGGTTACGGAGCCCTTTGGCCGGCCGCGCGACTTGCTGCCGTTGGGAAAGGCCGCTGCCAATTCCGGGAAGTCTGCGATCGGCCGTGACCGCGCGAAATCGGCTTCGGTCCATTCGGGATTGTCATCGTCGAATACGACCTCCGGGGTATCACCAGCCATGACGGCGCAACTCCTTCGACGAAGTGAGCTAGGGCAGATTGACGTATAGTTTAAGCCGGGTGGGTAAAACTTCCCATCCGTCATGCCGGACTGATTCCGGCATCCACCGTTCCGCACGAGCGAAGGAATTGAATTTGCGGAACCGTGGATCCCGGAACAAGTCCGGGGTGACGGAAAGGCTTGGTACTGGTTCGTTCAAAACCCCGATCGGCGATCTGATCCGATGCTCGACCGTCAAACGTAAGGCGGTTGCGTATAGCCCTTGGGGCTGAGCGTGAAGATATCACACCCCGTCTCCGTAATCCCGATCGAATGCTCGAACTGCGCGGACAGCGAGCGATCGCGCGTGACTGCCGTCCAGCCGTCGTCGAGCAGCTTCACGTCGGGACGGCCGATGTTGATCATCGGCTCGATCGTGAAGATCATGCCGGGGCGCAGCTCGGGGCCGGTACCGGGCTTGCCGACATGGACGACTTCGGGGGCGTCGTGGAACAACCGGCCGACGCCGTGGCCGCAGAAATCGCGGACCACCCCGTAGCGATGCTTTTCCGCGTGACGCTGGATGGCGTTGGCGACGTCGCCCATGCGGTTGCCGGGCTTGGCGTGCTCAATGCCAATCATCAGGCATTCGTAGGTGACTTCGACGAGGCGACGCGCCTTGATAGGGACGTCGCCAATCAGGTACATCCGGCTCGTGTCGCCGTGCCAGCCGTCGAGCAACGGCGTGACGTCGACGTTGACGATATCGCCCGATTTCAGCGTCTTCTCACTTGGGATGCCGTGGCAGACCACATGGTTGATCGAGATGCAGACGCTGTGCGTGTAGCCGCGGTAGCCGAGCGTCGCGGGGACGCCACCGCCGGCGACGATGAAGTCGTAAATGAGGCGGTCGATCTCGGCGGTGGTCACGCCCGGCACCATGTGCGGGACGATCATGTCGAGCGTCTCGGCGGCGAGCTGCCCCGCCTTCATCATGCCGGCGAACGCGGCGGGGCCGTGGAGCTTGATGGCGCCGGTGCGTGCGTCGGGTTGATCCGAGGTAACGGTTACATATTCGGTCATGCCGCGCGATATAGCGTGGCGGGCTCCGTTTTGCGAGGCTATGCGGGGGGCATGGTAGAGGAACGCATCTGGACCGCCGCGCTGACGATCATCGGCGACGAGATCCTGTCGGGGCGCACGCAGGACAAGAACGTCGCGCAGATCGCCGCCTGGCTCAACGTGCAGGGCATCCGCCTCGCCGAGGTGCGCGTGGTCGCCGACAAGACCGAGGCGATCGTCGAGGCGGTCAACATCTTGCGCGCGCGGAACGACTATCTGTTCACGACCGGCGGTATCGGGCCGACTCACGACGACATCACGGTGGACGCGATCGCCGAGGCGCTGGGCGTCGCGGTCGAGCATCATCCGCGCGCGATGGCGGTGCTCGATGCCTATTACGCGACGCGCGGCGGACTGACCGAGGCGCGGGCGCGGATGGCGCGGGTGCCGGTCGGTGCGGACCTGATCGACAATAAGGTGTCGGGCGCGCCGGGGATCAAGGTCGGCAACATCTTCATCATGGCGGGGGTGCCGCATATCACGGCTGGGATGCTCGATGCCCTGACGGGTACGCTCGAGGGTGGCCGGCCGGTGGTGTCGAAGACGATCGGCTGCTGGGTTGCGGAGTCCGAGGTCGCAGACATCCTGCGCGATGCCGAGAAGACGCATGAAGGCGTTGCGATCGGGAGCTATCCGTTCTTCCGCGACGGCAAGACCGGCGCGAACTTCGTGGTGCGGAGTTCGGACGAGGCGCTGGTCGACCGGTGCCTCGCGGACCTGACGCGCGATCTGGAAGCAACCGGGCGGACGGTCAGCGCGCAGGCTATCTGACAGGAGTCAGGCGCCCCATTCCGGGCCCTCGGGGTCGGGGTAGAAGGCGTCCGGATCGTAGGCGTTGGCGTTTGCCGGGGGCTTGGTCTCGGCGGGCAGGGTCGGTGCGCCGCCGCCGAAGCGGATGCGGACATAGCCCATGCTGCCGGCCAGTGCCTGGAACACTGCGATATGCTCGTCGTGTTGCAGGCGACGCCCGATGAGCGCCGCGCGTTCGGCGGAGAGATAACCCATCTGAATGCCGCGCGAGCTGAAGACCGCCACCGCGTTGGCATCGTGCGGGTTCTTCGGTTCGCGGCGGAGTTCGACGGGATCGCCGGGCGCGCAGAGCAGCAGCTCCATCCGCCGGTTGCTCCTGCTCCTGTCGGAATTGGGGAAGTCGATGCCGACCACGCCGAGCGTCAGTTCGTCCATACGGGCAGCGTACGCGCGAAACGGCGGGATCGGAAGCTGGAGCGGGTGAAGGGAATCGAACCCTCGTCACTTGCTTGGGAAGCAAAAGCTCTACCATTGAGCTACACCCGCGCTGCAGTGGCCGGGCTCTATCGGGTGGTCGCAGCCAGCGCAATAGGGTTCGCGCGACTCGGCTTGCAGTGTGCGTTTAGCTGCGGTTCGGGAGGACGAGGTGCGCGGCCAGTCCGCCGAGCGAGGGCGTGCGCGACAGGCTGAGCGTGCCGCCGTTCAGTTCGGCGAGTTCGCGCGCGATCGACAGGCCGAAGCCGTGGCCGTCGCCGCGCTCGTCCATCCGGCGACCGGGCAGCATCGCTTCGTCCAGCGCCGCATCGTCCAGGCCCGGGCCATCGTCCGAGATTCCGATCGACACGGTCGCATCGACGACCGTCGCATCGATCGCGATCGTCGAGCGGGCGTGGCGCCAGGCATTGTCGAGCAGGTTGCCGACCATCTCGTCGAGATCCTGCGGGTCGACCGCGACCGCAACCGCGTCCGGTACGTCGATGTGCAACGTCATCGGCCGTTCGGCGTGGATCCGCTGCAGGACCGCGACCAGATCGGCGATCGCGGGGGCGACCATCGTCCGGACGCGCGCGCCGGTGCCTGCCGCGTCGGCGCGCGCACGGCCGAGATGGTGGCGCATCCGGCGATCGATCTGATCGACCATATCGCGCACGTCGTCCGCAGCCCCCGCTTCGGCGAGCTTGAGTGAGAGGGCGGCGAGGGGGGTCTTGAGGCCATGCGCGAGGTTGGCGACATGCTGGCGGGCGTGCGCGAGGCCGGCGGCGTTCTGGTCGATCAGCG
>JAYVRZ010000077.1:0-20082 GCA_043775965.1 Sphingomonas sp. | reverse complement strand
GTGGACACCCGCAAGGCCGCGGTCATGGAGGCGACGCTCGCTGCCGGCGCGCACATCGTCAACGACGTCGCCGCGCTGCTCTGGGACGACCGCGCGCTCGGCGTCGTCGCGACCAGCGGGTGCCCGGTCGTCCTGATGCATTCGCCCGACCCCAAAAAGGGCGGTCACGGCGACGGCACCTACGCCAACGTCCTCAGCGACGTGTTCGACTGGCTCGAAACCCGAATTGCCGCGGTCGTCGCGGGCGGCGTCGACCGGTCGCGGATCATCGTCGACCCCGGCATCGGCTTCGGCAAGACGCTCGGCCAGAACCTTGCGCTGCTGAACGGGCTCGCCATCTTCCACGGGCTCGGTTGCCCCATCATGCTGGGCGCGAGCCGCAAGCGACTGATCGGTGCGCTGTCGAACGAGGCACCTGTCGACCAGCGCCTTGCCGGCTCGCTCGCGCTGGCGTTGAAGGGCGCGGAGGCCGGCGTCCAGATCCTGCGCGTCCACGATGTCGTCGAAACCGTTCAAGCGCTGAAAATCTGGCGCGGCCTGCGAGACCAGTCGCTCAGCGGGGGCTGATCGTCGCTGCATTGCAGCGAAACTCCGGTTCGCGCATTAAGTAAGCGGTGCAACCAAGGAGCTTTTCGTTTGATCGTTACCGCCACCCCGCGTTTCAGCCAGATCGTCAGCGACGTATGGCGCCCGCTGCTTGGCCTGTTCGTCTGGGATGTCATCGTTACGGTGACCTATTACGTCCTGCCGTTCCACGCGCCTTCGCTGCCATTGACTCTGTTCGGTACCGCGCTCGCGCTGTTCCTCGGATTTCGTGACAATTCCGCCTATCAGCGCTGGTGGGAAAGCCGCGGCCTATGGGGCCTGATGATCAACGCGTCGCGCAACCTTGCTCGCATGACGCGCAACATGCTGCCCGAACCCGAAGGGCATGATCTGAAGCGGACGATCGTGCTCCGCCAGATCGCTTATGTGAACGCGCTGCGGTGTCAGTTGCGTCGCCAGCCGGTGCCGCCGGAAGTGTTGCGCTTCCTGTCTGAGGACGAAGCGGCGTTTGCACTCGCTCGTACCAATCCTGCCAACGGCCTGCTCGACGGCACCGGACGTCGGATCGACATCGCCCGACGCAAGGGCTGGATCGACACCATCCAGCAGGCGTCGTTCGAGCGCATCCTGGTCGACATCGCCAATGCGCAGGGCGGCATGGAGCGGATCAAGAATACCCCGCTGCCCAACCAGTACCGGTTCTTTCCGAGCGTATTCACGCGGCTGTTCTGCATCCTGTTGCCGATCGGGCTGGTCGAAACGCTGGGCTTCGCGACGCCGATCGGCTCGACGATCGCCGGCCTGATGTTCCTGGCGGTGCTGCAGATCGGCGACGATCTGGTCGATCCGTTCGCGGACACCATCCACGATGTTCCGCTGAACGCGATGTGCCGGACGATCGAGATCGACTTGCTCCAGGCGATCGGCGACCAGGCGCCCGAACCGCTTAAGCCGGTGCACGGGATCCTCTGGTAATACCGTCTGGCCATTGGCGCGTGTCGGGCGATCTCGGCAATGGGTTGCGCCGATTTGACCACATCTCGCGTTGATTGCGCCTGAGCCGAATGGTTCCTTCTCGCCGGGGGAGCGACGCCATGCACATCGCGGAGTTACGGGATCGCGCGCTCAGCGACATGCTTACGCATTCGCTGCAGCGGATAGCATTCGACTGAAATCGCTTGTGTAGGACGGACCCGGTAAACGGCAGGCCCCGCTCAGGCGGCGTTGTCGATCCCGAGTTCGCCGAGTTTGCGGTACAGCGTCGACCGCCCGATCCCGAGCCGGCGCGCGACTTCGGTCATCCGGCCTCGGTAATGGCCGATCGCGAGGCGGATCACGTCGGCTTCGATTTCTTCCAGCGCGCGCAGATTGCCGTCGGCGCGGAACAACGTGACGCCGCCGCCACCGACTGCCGCAGCGGCGGGCGTCCGCTGGCGGTTGCCCAGCGCCGCGATCTGCGGAAAGTCTTCCTCCGTCAGCGCGGCGTCCTCGCACAGCACCGCGGCGCGGAAGAGTGCGTTCTGCAACTGTCGGACATTGCCCGGCCAGTCATATTGCACCAGCAGCGCGAGCGCGGAATCGGTGATGCCCAGGGGCCGCAGCCCCGGTTGCTCGGCAATCCGCGCCAGCAGGTGGCGGGCGAGCGCGGGAATGTCGCCGGTACGCTCGCGCAACGGCGGGATCGTCACCTGAACGACGTTGAGCCGATAATACAGGTCTTCGCGGAACCGCCCGGCCTCGACCTCGTCGAGTAGCCGGGTGTTGCTCGCGGCGATCACGCGAACGTCCACCTCGCGCGGGTGACGCGCGCCAATCGCGTGGACCTCGCCCGTCTGCAGCACGCGCAGCAGCTTCACCTGCGCCTCGAGCGGCATTTCGCCGACCTCGTCGAGGAACAGCGTACCACCGTCCGCATCCTGGAACCGCCCGATCTTGCGTTCGAACGCGCCGGTGAACGCGCCCTTTTCGTGGCCGAACAGTTCCGATTCGACCAAGTTGGCGGGGATCGCGCCGCAATTGACGGTCATCATCGGTTTCTTGGATCGCGGCGAGGCGGCATGGATCGCCTCGGCGATGACATCCTTGCCGACACCGATCTCACCCTCGAGCAGGACGGCGACGCGCGCGCGGGCGGCCTTGGCGGCGATGGCGAGCGCGGCACGAAAATCGGGGGAGGATCCGACGATCTCGTCGAACGCCAGCAGCGCGGGAATCTTCTCGGTCAGCGGTCGAAGTTCGCCGGCGGACGTGCCCACCACCGCTGCGTCGAGGGCCGCGAGGAAGCGATCGGGCGCGAGCGGCTTGACCAGGAAATCGGTAGCGCCGGCCCGCATCGCCGCCACCGCATGTGCAACCGATCCGTTGGCTGTAAGCATCAATATCGGCAGCGCGGGCCTGCGTTCGCGGAGTGCAGCGATCAGCGCGGTCGCATCCGCATCGGGCGCCCAGTGATCGAGCACGATCGCATCGAGCTGCATGCCGTCCTGCGTGCCGAGCGTCGCGATCGCCATCTCGCCATCGGTCGCAAAGATCGCGCGCCAGCCACCGCGCGCGGCAAGTGCCGCGACGAGTCGCCGCTGCGCGGGCTCGTCGTCGATCAGCAATAGCAAGCGCTGGCCGTTGCGCATTTGGCGAATCCTGTCCCGTTCCGGCACGTGCAATAGCGCAGACCGGTAAAGGGCAACTTAAGTGCGGCCGCTTTCAGATGACTTGGCGATCCGCCATGTGCCGGGTAAGGTCGGCGGCAAGAGGATGACACTCAGAGGATTTGGGGGACGAACCATGGCCGGCAACGGGGACATGAAGGCGCACGTCGCGACGTATTCGAGCGTGACGGGGATGATGAAATGGGGCGCCGTCGGGTGTGCGTTGGTCGTCGCACTCGTGATCTGGCTGATATCGTAACGCCATGAAGATCGCCGTCATCAAGGAACTATTTGACGGCGAGCGGCGGGTTTCCGCGACGCCGGAGACCGTGAAGAAGTTCATCGCGCTGGGCGCGACGCTGGCGGTCGAGGTGGGGGCGGGCGAAACCGCCTCGATCGCGGATGCCGCCTATTCGGACGCGGGCGCATCGGTGGCCGACCGGGCATCGACGCTGGCGGGAGCGGACATCGTGCTCGGCGTGCAGGGCCCTGATGCCGCGACGCTCACCGGTGTCGCGCCCGGTGCCTGGATCGTCGCCAGCCTCAATCCCTTTGCGGACCGTGGACGGATCGATGCCTATGCCGCGGCCGGGTACGAGGCGCTGGCGATGGAGTTCATGCCGCGCATCACGCGGGCGCAGTCGATGGACATCCTGTCGTCGCAGTCGAACCTATCCGGCTACAAGGCGGTGCTAGACGCGGCGGCTGAATATGGACGCGCGTTCCCGATGATGATGACCGCGGCGGGTACGATCAGCGCGGCCAAGGCGTTCGTGATGGGCGTCGGCGTTGCCGGCCTCCAGGCGATCGCCACCGCGCGGCGCCTGGGCGCGCAGGTGTCGGCGACCGATGTGCGTGCAGCGACCCGCGAACAGATCCAGTCGCTGGGCGCCAAGCCGATCTTCGTCGAGAACGTGGTGGGGATCGAGGGCGAGGGGACCGGCGGCTATGCCGGCGAGATGTCGCCAGAATATCAGGCGGCACAAGCCGAACTCGTCTCGGGACACATCGCCAAGCAGGACATCGTCATCACCACTGCGCTGATCCCGGGGCGTCCGGCGCCGCGACTGATCTCCGCCGCGCAGGTGGCGAGTATGAAGCCGGGCTCGGTGATCGTCGATCTCGCGGTCGAGCAGGGCGGCAACGTCGAGGGCTCCGTCGCGGGACAGGTCGTCATCGTGAACGGCGTGAAGATCGTCGGCCACCGCAACGTACCCTCGCGACTGGCAACCGACGCAAGCGCGCTGTTCAGTCGCAACCTGTTCAACTTCCTCAACGCGTTCTGGAACAAGGACGCGGGGCGCCCCATTCTGGATGCGGAGATCGGCGATGCGATCCGCCTCACGCAAGGCGGCAGGATCGTGAATCCGCGGTTGCTGTCGTGATTCGCAGAGCGTGACCCGTGGCGACAGTCTTCTCGATCCGATGCGCGCCGACCCGCGGGACCGGAGTTTTCAGGACGTCGTCGCGGTACGCGCAGTGGCGGGCGGATATTCGCGATCTCGTCAGGCTCAACGGTGCGGTGTGGGGAGTCGAGTCATGAACCTTCAGGATTATGAAGTCGTGATCCGGCCGCTGCCGTTATCGAACGGTGGCAGCTATCTTGCGAGCGTGCCGGAATTGCCTGGCTGCAAATCCGATCGCCGCCGAACAACCGGGACGCACCGTCCCTGCCGCGACACGCGCCGCAGCGTGATGGAATCGGGAACCGAATAATGGACTTCATCGCGATCCTGTCGATCTTCGTGCTGGCGTGTTTCGTCGGCTATTTCGTGGTGTGGGCGGTGACGCCTGCGTTGCACACGCCGCTGATGGCGGTGACCAATGCGATCTCGAGCGTGATCATCGTCGGGGCGCTGATCGCCGCCGCCGCGGCGGGGATCGGCGCCGGGTCGGCGGTGGCGAAGGCGCTCGGGCTGCTCGCGGTGGTGCTGGCGAGCGTCAACATCTTCGGCGGCTTTGCGGTCACCGCGCGGATGCTGGCGATGTACAAGAAGAAGGAACGGCCGGTCGTGAAGCCTTAGGCCGTCACCCCGGCGAAAGCCGGGATCTCGCGCGACTTCAGCGCCGCGCGAGCAACCGGGAGATGCCAGCCTTCGCTGGCATGACGAAGTGAGTAAGTGGGGACGAACGCGATGCACGAACTGACGGTCAGCCCCTGGGCATCGCTCGCCTACCTAGTCGCAGGGGTGTGCTTCATCCTCGCACTCCGCGGACTGTCGAGCCCGGCTTCGAGCCAGCGCGGCAACCGCTTCGGCATCATCGGCATGACCATCGCGGTCGTGACGACGCTCGTGACGCATGTACCGACCATAGCGTTGGAATGGGTTGCCCCGGGGGGTGAACGAGGAGCTGTGCCGATCTCGCTCGACTATCTGACGATCGTCGAGATCCTCGCCGCAATCGGCTTGGGCGCGGCAATCGGCCTCGTCACCGCACGCCGCATCGCGATGACCGCGATGCCGCAGCTCGTCGCCGCCTTCCATTCGCTCGTCGGCCTTGCCGCGGTGCTCGTTGGCGTCGCCGCCTATCTAAACCCGCAGGCGTTCGGGATCTCCGACCTTGTCGTGCCCATGATCGGCCAACCTTTTGCCGTGATCCACCCGGTCAGCCGGATCGAACTCGGCCTCGGCGTCGCGATCGGCGCGATCACCTTTTCGGGCTCGGTCATCGCGTTCCTCAAGCTCAACGGCAACATGGGCGGGAAGCCGATCATGCTGCCCGGCCGCCACGTCATCAACATCGCGTTGCTCGCCGGCATCCTCGGGCTGATCGCCTATTTCGTCACCGACCAGAGCGCCTGGATCTTCTGGACGATCACGCTGCTGAGCTTCGTCATCGGTTTCCTGCTGATCGTCCCGATCGGTGGCGCGGACATGCCGGTGGTGGTCAGCATGCTCAATTCCTATTCGGGCTGGGCGGCGGCGGCGATGGGCTTCACGCTGCACAACAGCGCGATGATCATCACCGGCGCGCTGGTCGGCAGCTCGGGCGCGATCCTCAGCTACATCATGTGCCGCGCGATGAACCGCAGTTTCATCAGCGTGATCGCGGGCGGCTTCGGCCAGTCGTCTGATGCGGGCGGCCCCGCAGCAGCCAGCGACCGGCCGTGGAAGCGCGGTTCTGCGGAGGACGCCGCGTTCCTGATGAGCCAGGCCGAACAGGTCATCATCGTCCCCGGCTACGGCATGGCGGTCGCGCAGGCGCAGCACGTCCTGCGCGAGATGGGCGACAAGCTGAAGGCCGAGGGCGTCCGCGTGAAATACGCGATCCACCCCGTCGCGGGGCGCATGCCCGGCCACATGAACGTCCTGCTCGCGGAGGCGAACGTGCCGTATGACGACGTGTTCGAACTCGAGGACATCAACAGCGAGTTCGCGCAGACCGATGTCGCGTTCGTGATCGGCGCGAACGACGTGACCAACCCCGCCGCCAAGACCGATAAGTCCTCGCCAATCTACGGCATGCCCGTGCTCGACGTCGAAAAGGCCAAGACGGTGTTGTTCATCAAGCGATCGATGGGCGGCGTCGGCTATGCCGGTGTCGATAACGAGCTGTTCTACCGCGACAATACTATGATGTTGCTGGCGGATGCGAAAAAGATGGTCGAGGACATCGTCAAGGCACTCGATTGACGCGCGGAGTCTTCGCGGTCTCATTCGAACGAAAATCGATCCAGTTCGCGTGTAACATATAGGCTTACACAGGTTAGTCTCCGGGCATAGCGGAGACGTTAATGACCCTTCCGGACGGCCAGCCTGCCGAGACGCCTTACGATACCGGAATCGACGCGGTGCTGATTGCACAGGACGATGCGCCGGACCGGTTCGCCGCAGCCATTGGCGCGCTTGCCGGACGCGTTATCGCCCGGATCGGGTGGCCGGACGCGGCCGGCGACCATGCCGTACCGCAGGTCGTCCTCGTCGATGCCGCGGGCGTTGACCCAGCTTTACTGGTCGAGCGATTGCCTTCAATAGTTGAATGGGCCGGCACGATCGAGGCGGGCCTGGTCGTGGCGATGCATCCGGACCAGATCGATGCGGTCGCCGCGGTGATGCTCGGCGGCGGCACCACGTTGCTGGTCGATCCGAGCATCGGCGATTGCATTGGGGCAATCGTCGTTGCCGCCGAACGATCGCGCAAGACTGGCGGTGTCTTCGACGTTGGCAGAGAAACGGACGGTATCCGGTTCGAACGCCTGAACGTCGAAGTCGCGCGGATCGCCGAGGCGTTGGCGCGCCTGACGCGCATCGATCAGGACGCGCCACACCCTCCGGCCGTCGGTGATCGCACCATGCGGTACGGCGTGGCGCCAATGGCTACCGAACCAAGCGCCGAAGACGTCCGCCGAGCGATACGCGCACGTCGACTGCGCGACCAGTTTCTGGGAAGCAACCTGTTCGAGGATCCCGGGTGGGACATGCTGCTCGATCTCTACGCATCCGAACTCGAATGCGGGCGCGTGTCGGTATCGAGCCTGTGCATCGCCGCGGCGGTCGCGCCGACCACGGCATTGCGCTGGATCGGCCGTATGACGGACACCGGTCTCTTCGAACGCAGACCGGATCCGCTCGACCGTCGCCGCGCGTTCATGGTTTTGTCCGATCGCGCCAGCGAGGCCATGCGCGGCTATGTCGTCGCGGTGCGACGCGCGGACCTGAGAATTCCGTAAGCCAAAGTATCTTTCTGAGCCGCCCCAACCCGCGTCTTTGGCATCGACCCAATATCCGAGAGGGGCGATTAGCTCAGTTGGTAGACTGCCTGATTTACACCCAGAACGTCGAAGGTTCGAGCCTGGCATCGCCCACAACCCCTATAGTTCGCGGATCAGTCGCACGGCGATGGCGATCCAGGCGGGGTTTTCGATCCTCGATGCCTGCGTTTTCGCTCCGGGCCGCAGTAAAGTCAGCGTGTTCGCTTCGATGCCTAATAGTCGGCCGAATGCGAATCGGCCTGCTGGTTGCGGCGCGAGGACATCGCGGTTGAGCGCGGTCGCAAATGCCTTCGGCGCTGCCATTTCGCACCAGACCACGTCACCGGCACGGTAATCGCCGATTCCCCCGGCAACAGTCACTGCGATCTGGCCCGGCGCGACCTGTGGCGCCGGCAGCGCGATCGTCCGGCGCGGCGCATGGACGCCCCGGCCATCGAGGATCGCGGTGACGGGCAGGTCCGCACGATCCGGCAAGGTGACGAGATCGGCTGCCTCGACTCCCAGCGCCGTTGCGATCCGATTGAGCCAAGCGATCGATACGGTGCGCGTGCCCGTCTCCAACCGCCCGATCGTCTGCGCGGTGGTCGGCGGGTCGCACCGCCTTGCCACGTCCTCCAACGTCAGTCCCCTGGCACGCCGGACTTCGCGAATTGCCGTGATCATCGAGCATCCCCAACCAAATCGGTTATTATGCTGTCCTACAACCATGACGATATGGCAACCGTGCAGATGCAATGGGAGACGGCGAATGCGCGAACTTGTCGAGCGACCGATCGAGGCCCGGTGCGATCCTCACCCCGCGCGCACGCGCGGTGGTCGCATGGTGACGGTGAATCTGGCAGAATCGCCGCTTGGCTGGTTGCGCTCGCGTGACCTGATCGACCCGGTGCAGTTCGCAGCGGGGGAACGGCTGCGTACCGATTACGAAACCGCGTCGATCGCGCCGAGCGTGACGATGCGTTGGGCCGATCGGGTCGACGGCGGCGGGCAGGACGGGCTCGATCCGGCATCGTCGCAGATCGCGGGGAAGCGGCGGTTCGACGAGGCGCTGGCGGCGGCGGGGCCGGGACTCGCCGACATCCTCTGGCGGGTCGTCTGCGCGGGGGAGGGGGTGCCCGCGGCGGAGAAGGCGTTGCTCTGGCCGGCGCGGGCCGGGCGACTGGTGTTGACGTTCGCGCTCGATCGGCTCGCGGCGCACTACCGGCTTCGATAGGCGCTCGCATTGGCGTGCGCGCGTGACTAGATGTCGGACATGCGCTTCGATCTCGTCAAATGTCACGGCTCCGGTAACGATTTCCCGCTGATCGATGCGCGCGCATCGGCGCTCGACGACCCGGCTTGGGCGGCGGTCGCACGCGCACTTGGCGATCGCTCAGGGCCGGTTGGAGGCGACGGGCTGCTGTTGCTTACAGCGGGCGACGACGGCCACGCGTTTGGCATGCGGATGTTCAATTCGGACGGCAGCGAGGCGGAAACGTGTCTGAACGGCCTGCGATGCGTCGCGCGCGCCGGGTTCGCGGCGGTCGGTACCGACGCCGCGACCGCGCGGTTGAAGACGAGCGCAGCGGCCGTCATGCGCGATACCGACATCGCGGCCGGCGTCTTCACCGTGCGCGAGATCGCCGGACCCGCTTCGCTCGATATCGCCGCGTGGCCGATGGCCGTGGCCGCCGACCGGATCGTCGATGCCGCCATCGAGCGTCTGCCGACGACTCGCGCGTTCACCGCCGTCGCGATGCCCAACCCGCACTTGGTGTCGTTCGTCGAGACGATCGACGACGCCGAGCTCGTCCGCGTCGGCGCAGCGTGCGAGGCGGCGCCGGACTGGTTGCCCAATCGTGCGAACGTCAGTTTCGTCGAGGTCCGAGGCGCGGACCTGTTCGTCCGCACGTTCGAGCGCGGCGTCGGCCTGACCGACAGTTGCGGCAGCGCGATGGCGGCTTCCACCTACGCCGCCTGCCTGACGGGCAGAATCGCGTACGACACCGCCATTACCGTCTTCAACAAGGGCGGCCTCGTCCGTGCGGAGGCGAGCGAGGCCGCGATGGTCACGCTCTCCGGCAACGCGACGTTCGAGTGGACGGGATCGATCGACGTCGATCTCGAAACCGCGACCGCGAGCGACCTGATCATCACGCAGCGCCATGATGCGGAGATCGACGCGTGGGCAGGGCTTCTCGCGACGATCTGATCGTCGGCTGCATCATTTTTCCGGCACGTCCGTATCTCCCGCAGTGGCGCCGCGCACGGCTCCGCGTAGGAGAGAAGCCATGAACCACGTCTTCCGTACCGCGATCGTCGCTGCCGCAATCGCCGTCAGCGGCAGTGCCATTGTTGCCGCCCAGAGCAACCCGATGGTCGGCGGTGCCGCGATGTACCCGACCAAGACGATCGTCGAGAATGCCGTCAATTCGAAGGATCACACGACGCTCGTCGCCGCGGTGAAAGCCGCCGGGCTCGTCGAGACGCTGTCGGGTCCCGGGCCGTTCACGGTGTTCGCGCCGACCAACGCCGCATTCAAGAAGCTGCCGGCCGGCACTGTCGACACGCTGCTGAAGCCAGAGAACAAGGCACAGCTTGCGAGCGTCCTGACCTACCATGTCGTTCCCGGCACGATCACCGCCGCCGACATCGCCGCGAAGGCAAAGGCCAATGGCGGCACCGCGACCTACACCACCGTGCAGGGCGAGCCGCTGATGTTCATGAAGGCCGGCACGCGCTGGGCGATCATGGACGGCAAGGGCCATAAGGGAAAGATCACGATCGCCAACGTTATGCAGTCGAACGGCGTGATCCATGTCATCGACACGGTGATGCTGCCGTAATCGGGCGACCGCACGCTACGGAATAGCTGCCTCGCTTGTCCCCCGCGAGGTGGTCATCGTCGGGCCCGTTGTCGGATAGACATCGGGCCCGATTGCGTTTCGGGATCAGCCTATCAGCCTATCAGCAGGCCCGCGAGCGCCGCCGACATCAGGTTCGCCAGGCTACCCGCAGCGAGCGCGCGGAGGCCGAGCTTGGCGATCATCGGGCGCTGGTTCGGCGCCAAGCTGCCCGTCACCGCCATCTGGATCGCGATCGACGAGAAGTTCGCAAAGCCACACAGCGAGAAGGTGACGACCGCAACCGTCCGCGCGCTGAGGCCGGTCTGCGTGCCGAGCGAGATGTAGGCGACGAATTCGTTCAGTACGATCTTCTGCCCGAACAGCCCGCCTGCGATCCCCGCCTCGCTCCACGGCACGTTCAGCAGGAACATGATCGGCGCGAAGACATAGCCGAGCAGCCCCTGGAAGCTGAGGCCCGGCAGCCCGATCATGTTGCCGAGCCCGCCGAGCAGGCCGTTCGCGAGCGCCACCAGCGCGACGAACGCCAGCACCATCGCGCCGACCGCAACGGCCAGACGCACGCCGGTCTGCGCGCCCTGGGCCGCCGCCATGATCAGGTTGGCGGGCTTTTCCTCGTCGTGCGTGGCTTGAGGCATCGGTTCGCCGGCGCCCGATTCGCCGGGCTGGTCGCCGAGCGCGAGTTCGCCTTCTGGCGGCATCACGCGGTCGGGCATGATGATCTTCGCCATCAGGATACCGCCCGGCGCCGCCATGAAGCTGGCCGCGAGTAGATAATCGATGCGGATGCCCATCGACGCGTACGCCGCGAGGATCGTGCCCGCGACGCCGGCCATGCCACTGGTCATCACGGTGAAGAGCTGCGCCGGGGTGAGGCCCGCCAGATACGGCCGGATGACGAGCGGCGATTCGCTCTGGCCGACGAAGATGTTCGCCGCCGCGCACAGCGATTCGACCTTCGAGACGCCGATGACCTTCTCGATCCCGCCGCCGACCCAGCGCACCACCAGCTGCATGATGCCGAGATAATAGAGGATCGAGACGAGGCTGGCGAAGAAGATGATCACCGGCAGCGCGGCGATCGCGAAACTCTGTCCGCCGATCTCGGGGGTCGCCATCTTGCCGAACAGGAACTCGGTGCCCTTTTGGGAATAGCCGAGCAGATTGGCGACGCCGCCGGACATGCCGCCGAGCACGATCTTGCCGATGCTCGAATACAGTACGAGGACCGCGATCCCGACCTGCAGCGCAAAGGCGGCCCCGACGATGCGCAACCGGATCGCGCGCCGGTCGGTCGACAGCAATACGGCGATGCCGAGGATGACGGCGATGCCTGCAAGGCCGATGAATAGTCTTTCCATGGGCGCCCTGCGTTTGTGACTGACACACGCGGCCCCCCGGCCGCGCAGACGAAGGACATGACACGCGGGCGAAGGCATCGCCAGTCTTTATGATGGGGGAGTCATTTGACGGCGCGGCCGTTTTCGCTAGCGTCCCCGGCGATGGACAAACCGCTCCCCAGTGCTCCGGCCGCCGCGTTTCCGCGTTCGCTCTTCGTTTTCTCGGTATTGTACGGCGGCATGGTGTGCATTGCCGGGGTTCTGGGGGTGAAACAGGTCGCTCTCGGGCCGCTCGCGGTCGAGGCGGGAATCTTCGGTTTCCTGCTGCTGGTGGTGCTCAGCAGCGCGATCGCCGAACTCCACGGCCAGAAGACCGCGACGTTCCTGGTCCGCCTCGGCTTCATTCCTCTGCTGGTGTCGGCCGCGCTGATCCACCTGGTGCTCGCTTTGCCGCACGATCCGGGGATGTACCCGCCCGCGATCGACGCATTTCCGATCGTCGTCGGCCAGAGCTCGCGGATGATGATCGCCGGGCTGATCTCCTACGGCATCTCGCAGACGCTGAACGTGCTGATCTTCTCGAAGCTGTCGGGCCAGGTTGGCGGCGAGGGCAAGCTGGTGTGGCTCCGAGGGATGATCGCGAGCATCATCTCGCAGATCATCGATACGATCCTGTTCATCACCATCTCGTTCCTCGGCGAACGGCCGATCGTCGCGCTGATGGAGGGGCAGATGCTGACCAAGGTCGTGCTGTCGATCGTGCTGGTGCCGTTCATGATCACCTTCTTCGTGCGATTGGGGCGACGGCTGGACGCGCATCCGTCTTGAAGCCCGCTCCCCCCGGCATCGTCACCCCAGCGAAAGCCGGGGTATCCCCGTTGGCGGGTGCGGCGGCTCGAACCGGGAGATCCCAGCTTTCGCCGGGATGACGGGTAGGGGGCGGGACGGAGACGGGAGAGGTTGGCATGACGGGCAGGGGGCTGGGATGACAGGCGCACGCACGTTCCCCGGATGACGAACCGCCTGCGACTGGCTAAAGCGCGACCATGACCGATCATACGCCCGATCCCGCCCTGCTCGCCAAGGCGGAAACGCTCACCGAGGCGCTGCCGTATCTGCAGCGCTATGCCGGCAAGACGTTCGTCGTGAAATACGGCGGCCACGCGATGGGCGACCCGGAATTGCAGCGCGATTTCGCCGAGGACATGGTGCTGTTGAAAGCCGTCGGCATCAACCCGATCGTCGTCCACGGCGGCGGGCCGCAGATCGGCGCGATGCTGAAGCGTCTCGGCGTCGAATCGCGCTTCGTCGACGGCCTCCGCGTCACCGATGCGGAGACCGCACAGATCGCCGAGATGGTCCTCGCCGGCTCGATCAACAAGGAAATCGTCGGCTGGATCGGCCAGGCCGGCGGTCGCGCGGTCGGTATCTCGGGCAAGGACGCCGGCCTCGTCCTCGCGCAGAAAGTCGGTCACGGTCGCGAGCCTGACAAGCTCCAGGGCATCGAGCGGCATGTCGATCTGGGCTTCGTCGGCGAGCCGATCGCGGTCGACCGGACGATCCTCGACACGCTGATCAAGGCCGACATCATCCCGGTGATCGCGCCGATCGGCATCGGTGCGGACGGCCATACCTACAACATCAACGCCGACACGATGGCGGGTGCGATCGCCGCCGCGATGGGCGCCGCGCGCTTCTTCCTGCTGACCGACGTCGTGGGCGTGCTCGACAAGCAAGGCGAACTGCTGACCGATCTCGACCCCGCGAAGATCGCCGAACTGCGCGCCGACGGGACGATCACCGGCGGCATGATCCCGAAGCTGGAGACCTGCGTCGCCGCAGTCGCCTCCGGTGTCGACGCTGCGGTGATCATCGACGGCCGCGTACCGCACGCGATGCTGCTGGAGATCTTCACCAAGCAGGGCGCGGGCACGCTGGTGAGCGCGAAGGGCCGGCCGCGATAAGACTGGACGAGCGGCCCTAAACAGTCCTGAAACCCGCTATCCCGCGCCGCCCGTCACCCACCACCACGCCGTCATCCCAGCGAAAGCTGGGATATCCCAGTTCGAGCCGCTCGCCCGCCTAACTGGGATACCCCAGCTTCCGCTGGGGTGACGGGGTAGGGCTGGGGTAACGATCGCCCAAGCAGGGCTTCTCGTTCTCCCGTCGCCACCTTATATCCCTACCACACCCGCGGAGACCCTTGCCTTGATCGCCCTTCTTCAGATCGTCCAGTTGCTGCTCAATCTCGTCTGGTGGGTCATCGTCATTCAGGCGGTGCTGTCGTGGCTGATCGCGTTCAACGTCATCAACACGCACAGCGATTTCGTCCGCTCGGTCTGGAACGCGCTGCAGAAGATCACCGAGCCGCTCTATCGCCCGATCCGCCGCATCCTGCCCGATTTCGGTGCGCTCGATCTATCGCCGCTGGTGGTTCTGCTGATCCTCTACATCCTGACCAACATCGTCATCCCGAACATCGCGCAGAACTACCTCGTCGCAGCCTATTGATCGGCCCGGCAGCCTGGCGCGCGGTCGACGACGGCCTCGCGATCGCGGTAAGGGTAACTCCGCGTGGCGGTCGCGACGCACTCGCCGCCGGAACCGGCGAGCATTTCGCGGCGCGATTGGCGGCGGCGCCCGTCGATGGCGCCGCGAACGCCGGACTCGTAGCCCTCGTCGCCAAGACCTTCGGCGTACCCAAGCGTGCCGTCACTATCATCTCGGGCGAAACCTCTCGCCTGAAGCGCCTGCACATCGTCGGCGATGCCACTACGCTGGCGGAAATCGCGTCCGCGCTCTATGGGCCGCGGGCATGAGCGCGACCATCATCGACGGCAAGGCCTTCGCCGCCGGCCTCCGGGCCCGTATCGCAGACGGCGTGACCGCCTTTCGGGCGCAGGCAGGCCGGGCGCCCGGTTTAGCCGTCGTTCTGGTCGGCGAGGACCCCGCCTCCAACGTCTATGTCCGGTCGAAGGGCAAGGCCACGCGCGAAGCCGGGATGGAGAGTATCGAGCATCGGCTGTCTGCCGACGTGCCCGCACAAGACCTGCTGGCCCTGGTCGCGACACTCAACGCCGACCCGACGATCGACGGCATTTTGGTCCAGTTGCCCCTGCCAAAGCATATTGACGAGCAGGTGGTGATTGCCGCGATCGATCCCGACAAGGATGTCGATGGCTTCCACCCGATCAACGCCGGACGGCTCGCGACCGGCCTGCCAGGCTTCGTGCCCTGCACACCGCTCGGCTGCGTGATGCTGTTGAAGAGCGTGCTGCCGACGCTCAGCGGGCTGGAAGCGGTCGTCGTCGGCCGCTCGAACATCGTCGGCAAGCCGATGGCGCAACTGCTGCTCCGTGAAAGCTGCACCGTCACTGTCGTCCATAGCCGCACCAAGGATGTCCCCGCGCATATCGGCCGCGCAGATATCGTCGTCGCCGCGGTCGGTATTCCCGAGATGATCCGCGGCGACTGGCTGAAGCCGGGCGCAACGGTGATCGATGTCGGCATCAATCGTACCGACAAGGGGCTGGTCGGCGACGTCGATTTCGCCGGCGCGGCGAAGGTCGCTGGTGCGATCACGCCGGTGCCGGGCGGCGTCGGTCCGATGACGATAGCCTGCCTGTTGCGGAACACGCTGGTTTCCGCAGGACGCCGCGAAGGCGTTGCGATCGACGAGGCAGGCCTGTGATCGAACTCTACATCTCGTCGCTGATCACGTTCTTCGTGGTCATCGATCCGCCCGGTTGCGCACCGATCTACGCCGGATTGTCGGCGGGTGCATCGACGTTGCAGAAGCGCGCGATGGCGCTCCGTGCGGTCGGCGTCGCAGCGGCGATCCTGTTCGTGTTCGCGCTGTTCGGCGAGGCGTTGTTGAAGGGCCTCGGCATCAGCCTCGCCAGCTTCCGCATCGCCGGCGGCATCATGCTGTTCCTGATCGCACTCGAAATGGTGTTCGAAAAGCGCACCGAGCGCCGCGAGGATCGCGCCGCCAAGGTGGCCAGCGATCCCGAGGTCGAGGACGTCTCGATTTTCCCGATGGCGATGCCGATGATCGCTGGCCCGGGTTCGATCGCTTCGGTGATGCTGTTGATGAGCCGCAACGGCGGGATCGAACGCCAGGCGGTAGTGCTCGGCGCGATGGTGACGATCCTGCTGCTGACGCTGCTCGCGCTGCTCGCCGCCGGGCCGATCATGCGGATCCTCGGCGCCAAAATCGAAGCGGTGATCACCCGCCTGCTCGGCGTGCTCCTGGCAGCGCTCGCGGTGCAGTTCGTGCTCGACGGCCTCTCGGTGGTGCTTAGCTGATTTGTCCGTAACTTCAGCCGTCATCCCCGCGAAGGCGGGGACCCATACTGGCTGACCGTGCGATCTATCACTGACTTCAGAGGATATGGGTCCCCGCCTCCGCGGGGATGACGGCGGTGCGGTTCAGTCCACCTTGAACAACCGCAACGGCGAATTGTGCGGCAGCGGGAGCGGCGTCAGCCACGCCGGAACCTCGTTCTTCGCCATCTGCGCATAGAAGCCGTTCGGGCTGCGTGCCTTGTAGTTGGTCGATTCCGCCGCGTTCGGGCACAGCAGCAGCATCGTCGCGCCGTGCCGCTTGATGATCGCATGCGCCTCGTCCGGCGTTCGCCCGAATGCGTGCTGCACGTCGAGGATCGCATCGCCGTTACGGTGGTAAGGCCCCGCCACCGCGTCGTGATGCGTGATCGTGATCAGCCGCGGCCCCATGTCGACGAAGGTGAAGATCGTCTGCGCGGGATATTTGTCCAGCGCGAGCAGCACGGTCGTGCGCAGGCAGTTGCCGGTCGCCATGTTGACGCGCTTCTCATACGGTTTCGGCCGGTCGATCGGGAAATACTGGATCACCATTCCGGCAAACAGCCCCGACACGATCAGGAACGCACCCACCGTCCCCAGCACGCGCACCGCGACCGAGCGATTGTTGAGCAACCGCGGCAGGATCAGCCACCCGAGCGCCGTAGCCCCCGGGATCGCAAGCAACTGCGCGGCTGGTCCCGCCCGCACCTGCCACAACAGCATCGCGCATGCGAAAGCGGTGAACACCGCGACCGCCGCCCAGCCAACGGCCCGGTCGTCGCGACGCGCACGCCATGCCGCAAGGATCGCCCCGATCAGCCCGATGATCGGCAGTGTCGCGAGTGCGAACCCGACCCGGAAGCTGTGCTTGTAGATCGGCTTGGCCTCGCGGACATTGTCCAGCCAGTTGCGCTGCAACTCGGGCGAGATCCCCTCGGGCCGCCCCAGGCATTGCGGAAACACCAGCGCAAAGCCCGCAACGATAGCCGCACCTGCGACCACCGCCAGCGCCAGCCGAGCCCCCCGCGAAGCCGGCCCAAATCGCGCCAGCAGGAACAGCAGCATCCCCGCCGCGATCATCACGCTCAACCACACCGGCGTCAACGCATCGCAGCGCATCGCCTGGTTGGCATTCGATGCGAACAGCGCGAACCCGAGCGTGCTGCCACCGCCAAGCGTCAACGCATAGATCGACAGCCGCTCCGCCTCGGCCCGGTCCCACACCCAGCGAAGCGCGATGATCGCCCCCGCCATCGCCGCATACGGCAACAGCTCGAGCCCGATCGACAACGACACCGCGCTCGCGATCCCGACCATCGCACCACCGCGTCGCGCGTTCGTGTCGCACAGCCCCGCCACCGTCAGGCTCAGCATCGCGAGCTGCCAGCCGTGGTGATCGATCCGCTCGGGCATGAACATCAGCATCGTGGCCGTAGCGCCGACCATGAACACGACCGCCAGCGGCCACGCATAGGGGCTGATAAGCCGCCGAACGGTCGCGGCAATGCCCAGCATCGCGATCGACAGCGGCAACAGCGGCGCGATCCCGCACGCCAGCCGCTCCGCCCAGCTGTTGCTGGTGAACAGGCGGAAGAACAGGATCAGCCCGGCGATCGGCAGATCGACGATCCGGCTCCAGTGGATGTCGAAACCGACCGGCGGGTTCATCCGGTAGTTGCGCAGATCGTACCAGCCCTGGCCGTCGAGCAGCGCGCGGACCTGCATCAGGCGCATGTTGTCGTCGGTATCGCCGAGCGACAGCCAGCGGATCTGACCCCAGCGATCGAAAATCGACCATGCCGCCACCGCCGCCCAGGCGAGCAGCGTCAGCGCGATCCAATGCCGATCGAGTTCGTCCAGCAGCGTGCGCTGCCGAGAAGCGGGGCCCTGATCCAAAACGCTTTCCTCCTGCCCGCACGCACACTAGATGCGCGGGCTTGTCTCAGGCGCCGCTCTATCGCGGTATCGGCAAAGAACAAGGCGGGCATGCAGGCGATTTGGCGACAGGTGGAGCAGATGCGGGCGAGCGGCGTACTCGGCCAGCTCGTGCGCTTCGGAATCGCCGGCGGGATTTCCAGCGTGGTGTATTCGCTCGTCTACCTGCCGCTGACCGCCTACGTATTTCCGCCACGCCAGGCGGTTGCCGCAGTGCCGTTCGCGTTCGTCGTCGCGGTCGTCGTGGGATTCTTCCTGCACAGCCGGTGGAGCTTCAAGGGGCATGCCAAGGAGCCGGGCGCGGGGCGGCATGTGAAGTTCGTAATCGTGCAGGGCGCCGGGCTTTCGCTAAACGCGCTGATCACCTGGATCGGCACTGCGCTGTTCCACCTGCACCCGTGGATCCCGCTCGTCCCCGCCGTGCTGCTCGCCGCGATCGTGAGTTTCGTGCTCAACCGCCTTTGGGTTTTCAACTGATGCTGCCAACGAACTGGACGACTTACTGATGGACCGCATCGTCTACGACCGGATGGCCGCCCACGATTCCACCCACTGGTGGTATCGCGCACGCCGCGACATCCTCGCCGATTACCTGACGCGGTACGGCGCGCTGCCGAAGGATGCGAAGATCCTCGAGATCGGCTGCGGCACCGGCCACAATCTGCCCATGCTCGCCCAATTCGCCGAATTCGGGAGCATCGACGCGATCGAGATCGATCCGGCCGCGCGCGAGATCGCCAGCGAACGGCTTGGCAAGCCCGTCGGCGCGGCACCGTTGCCGGAACTCCCCGGCGTGCCGCGCGGTCATTACGACCTGATCGCGGTGCTCGACGTGGTCGAGCATATCGAGGACGACGTCGCCGCGCTGAAGGCGATGGCCGACTGCCTCGCGCCCGGCGGCAAGATCCTGATCGCGGTCCCGGCGCACCAGTGGATGTGGAGCGCGCACGACACCGTGAACCACCATCACCGCCGCTACTCCAAGGCAACGCTCAAGGCGGCGATCGAGACGGCGGGCCTGAAGCCGGAAAAGCTCGGCTATTTCAACTCGCTACTCTTCCCGCTCGCGGCGGCGGCACGGATCGCCGGACGCCTCTCTGGCCGCGACGACAGCGACGACTCCCCGCCACCCAAGCTGGTAAACGCGCTGTTCGAAAAGATCTTCAGGCTGGAGCGGTACCTGGTAGGCCGCATGCCGATGACGCCGGGCGTCTCGATCGTAACGCTGGCGGTGCCGCGCTAGGCCCTTACCCTACGCGGCCCGTTATCCGTTCGTCCTCAGCCTCGACCTCGCTCAGTACGGACGGGAGGTAGTTGGACCAGTTGGGACGGTGGCGTCTTCTACCGGCTCCGCACGAAACCCCAAAGTCGCCTTCCCCTGGATCGGCCCCGCCACATCGGCGACGATGTACAAGGGCCGGCGCTTCGACTCTACATACAGCCGGCCGAGATATTCGCCGATCATCCCCAGCACGAACATCTGCACCGCGCCGAGGAACACCGTGACGAGCATCGTCGAGGTCCAGCCCTGCACCGCGCTGCCCGAGAGCCAGCCGATCGCGATATAGACGAATAGCAGCAGCGACACGCCGGTCAGCGCCAGCCCCGCATGGCTGGCGAAGCGCAACGGCGCGGTCGAGAAGCCGGTGACGGCGTCGAACGCCAGGCGGATCATCTTGGCGAGCGGATAATTCGTCTCCCCCGCAAGTCGCTCGGCACGATCATACGGAAAC
>JAYVRZ010000076.1:0-5074 GCA_043775965.1 Sphingomonas sp. | reverse complement strand
CGGCTCGCGTGACCCGATCGGCGAGATCAGCCCGGAGGATTGGGACCGTACCCAGGCGCTCCTCCTCCGCTCGGTCGCACTCGGCATCCGCTACGCCGCGCCCCTGATGGCGAAGCGCGGCGGCGGCGCGATCGTCAACACCTCGTCGGTGTCCGCGCTCGGCACCGGTTACGCGCCGACCGCCTATTCCACGGCCAAGGCCGGCGTGCTCCACCTCACCAAGCAAGCCGCCGCCGACCTCGCACAGCACAAGATCCGGGTGAACGCCGTCGTCCCCGGCTTCATCGTCACCAATATCTTCACGCGGGCACTCGAACTCGACGAAGCGAAGACCAGCAAGGCCGACGCGCTGATCGCGCATATCGCCGCCGACGCGCAACCGATCCGCCGCCCGGGCACCAGCGAGGACATCGCCGCCGCGGTCGCGTTCCTCGCCAGCGACGATGCGAGCTTCATCACCGGCACGCACATCCTCGTCGACGGCGGCATGACGATCGGCACGCGGCCGAGCTGGGATCCGGCGCAACCCTCGCTCTTCTCGATCCTCGATACGTTGAAATGACCGCCGCGTCATGAGTGCACCCGCCCGCCGCCTGTCGACCGGAACGATGGCGAGCTACGGGTTCGGCGCGGTCGCGTACGGGGTGAAGGACGCGGGGTTCGGCACGTTTTTGCTGCTGTTCTACAACCAGGTCGTCGGGCTCTCGTCCGCGACCGTCGGCCTCGTCATCATGCTGGCGCTGCTGATCGATGCGTTCGTCGATCCCGCGGTCGGCTTCTTCTCCGATCGCACCCGGACCAGATGGGGCAGGCGGCATCCCTGGATGTATGCGTCGGCGCTACCGATCATGGCCGGCTGGCTGTTGCTGTGGAATCCGCCCGCGTCGCTGACCGAGCCGCAGACGCTGATCTGGCTGTTCGCGATGGCGGTGATCGTGCGCAGCGCGGTGAGTTGCTACGAGGTCCCGTCGGTCGCGCTGACGCCCGAACTCACCTCGGGTTACGACGAGCGCACGCGGATCATGGCGTACCGCTATCTGTTCGGCTGGGTCGGCGGCTTGCTGATGCTGCTGTCGGCATATCAGTATTTCCTCGCGCCCACCGCGGCGTTCCCGAACGGCCTGCTCAACCGGGCGGGCTATGGTGGCTTCGCGCTCGCGGGTGCGATCTTCATCGGCGTCGCGATCCTCGTGTCCGCGCTCGGCACGCATCACGAGATCCGCCATCTCCCCAACCCGCCGATCGTCCGGCAGACCCTCCGCGAGTCCTTCGCCGAACTCCGCGAGACGGTAAAGAACCGCGCGTTCGCGATCCTGATGGCGGCTGGCGTCTGCGCCTACACGATCCAGGGCATCAGCTACGCGATGTCGAACTACCTCTACACCTATGTGTGGGGCTTCAAGGGGCCGGTGTTCGTCTACCTGACGATCGCGTTGTTCTCGGGCGTGTTCCTCGCGTTCCTCGCCGCGCCCCGGCTCGGCAGGACGGGGAGCAAGCCCAAGGCGGCGATGGGCGCGGTGCTGCTCGGCGCGGCGCTAAACACGTCGCCCTATTGGTTGCGGATGCTCGGCGTGTTTCCGGAGGTTGGCGAGTCCACGCTGCTGCCGGTGCTGTTCGGCTTTTTCATCCTCGGCACCGCGTCGAACGTCACCGGGTTCATCCTTGGCGCATCGATGATGGCCGACGTGGTCGAGGATTCGGAGGCGAAGACGGGGCGGCGCTCGGAGGGCGTGTTCTTCGCGGGCTCGTTCTTCGTCCAGAAATGCACGAGCGGGGTAGGGATATTCTTCGCCGGCATGATCCTCACGGTGGCGGGGTTCCCGGCCAAGGCGACGCCGGGCACGGTAGCGGTCGCGACGATCGACCGCCTCACGCTGATTTACGCGGGTCTCTACATCGCGCTCGCCTGCGTCTCCGCCTATTTCTTCTCGCGGTTTCCGTTCGGGCGGGTGGAGCACGAGGCACGGCTGGCGCGGTTGGCAACGAGCGCAGTTCGCGAAATCTGACGCAGGCCTCACACGATCCTCCCCCGCCAGGGGGGGGTGGCACCGGAGGTGACGGAGGGGGAGGATACGGAACAGACGTTTCCCTTACCTCCCCCTCCGTCTGGCAAGCGCCAGCCACCTCCCCCTGGCGGGGGAGGATCGTAAGGGTCGCTATCAAGCGCACCCTTCCAGCAACCGGACCCGCACGGTAGGACCAACGCTTGGCCGCCCCAATCGCCGGGGAACGGCAACATCGGAGTTCCCATGCGTATCCCCGCCTTAGCCACCGCCCTCGGTCTAGTCCTCGCATCCCCCGCCGTCGCGCAGACGATCGCGCCGATCCTCACCACCCCCGACGCACGCGATCCGCACAGCTACGCCCGCCCCGCCGAGGCGCGCGTCACGCACGTCGCGCTCGATCTCGCCGCGGACTTCGACACGCACGTCATCCGCGGCATCGCCACGCTCGACATCCTCGCCGCCCCCGGCGCGAGGCAAGTCGTGCTCGACGACAACGGCCTCAAGATCGTCAACATCACCGACATGGCCGGCAAGCCGCTCCCCTATTCGGTCGGCACCGTCGACAAGATTCACGGCGCGCCGCTGACCGTCACGCTGAACGGCGCCAAGCGGATCCGCATCGCCTACGCCTCGTCCCCCGATGCGAAGGCGCTGCAATGGCTCACGCCTGCGCAGACCGCGGGCAAGACACAGCCGTTCCTGTTCAGCCAGGGCGAGGCCATCCTCAACCGCAGCTGGATCCCGACGCAGGATTCGCCCGGTATCCGCCAGACCTGGGAGGCGAAGATCGCGGTGCCGAAGCAACTGACCGCGGTGATGAGCGGGCTGTCGTCGGGCAAGCCGGTCTGCGCCACCGATCGCTGCACGTTCGCCTACAAGATGGACAAGCCCGTCGCGCCCTATCTGATTGCGCTCGCGGTCGGCGATCTCGCATTCAAATCGACCGGCCCCCGCACCGGCATCTGGGCCGAACCCGCGACGTTGCCCAAGGCCGCGTACGAGTTCGGCGAGCTCGAGAAGTTCGTCGCCGCCGCGGAAGGGCTGTACGGCCCGTATCGCTGGGGTCGCTACGACGTGCTGGTCCTGCCGCCGTCGTTCCCGTTCGGGGGCATGGAGAACCCGACGCTCACCTTCGCGACGCCGACCGCGATCGCCGGCGACCGCAGCCTCGTCTCGCTGATCGCACACGAGCTCGCGCACAGCTGGTCGGGCAACCTCGTCACCAACGCGACCTGGGACGATTTCTGGCTCAACGAAGGCTTCACCAGCTATTTCGAGAACCGGATCATGGAGTCGCTCTACGGCAAGCGCCGCGCCGACATGGAGGCCGACCTCGCCTGGACCGACATGGAGCAGGCGGTGAAGGAGGCCGGTGGCCCCGCCGCGAAGGACACGCAGCTCCACCTCGATCTCGACGCATCGCGCGATCCCGACGACGGCATGACGCAGATCGCCTATGACAAGGGCGCGACGTTCCTGCGCACGATCGAGAAACAGGTCGGCCGCGCGCGGTGGGACGCGTATCTTCGCAGCTATTTCGACCGCCACGCCTTCCAGCCGCAGACCAGCGCCGGCTTCCTCGCCGACCTCAAGTCGAAGCTGCTGACCCCCGCCGAGGCGAAGACGATCGGCGTCGATACCTGGGTCTATCAGCCCGGCATCCCGGCGAACGCGGTGCATGTGACGTCGGCCGCGTTCCCCGCAGTGGATGCAGCGGCCAAGGCGTACGCGGCAGGCGGGCCTGTCTCCGGCGTTCCAGGCAAGGCGACCACACAGGAGATTACGCGCTTCATCACGCAGTTGCCGCGCAAACTGCCGGCCGAGCGGTTGAAGACGCTCGACGACGCGTTCGGTTGGAACACCACGGGCAATGCCGAGATCCGCTTCGCCTGGCTGCAACTCGCGCTCGCCAACCACTATGCGCCCGCCGACGCCTCGGCCGAGCAGTTCCTGACCTCGCAGGGGCGGCGGAAATTCGTCGCGCCGCTGTTCCAGCAGATGATGGATGCAGGCGACTGGGGCCACAAGCTGGCGATGGAGATCTACGGCAAGGCGCGGCCGGGCTATCATGCGGTCACGCAGGTCACGGTGGACCGGATAACTGGCTGGAAACTGATGAACTGAGCCAGCCTGGCTGACGCTTTGGGGCGTTGGTCGGCGCGGCAACACGCTTCGTCGGATATGGTTCCCGGCCGACTTTCAATTAAATCGAACCTCCCGTAGCCAGAATGCGACAAACGGGTTTTGGCCGGGGGGTCTCGATGAATTTCAAGGCGTTAGCAGCGCGTTTTGCGCTGGTGGTATCGTGCGGCCTGATGACGGCCACCCCCGCTGCGGCTCAGTTCTGGCAGTGCGTGACCTTCGCCCGCTCGGTGTCGGGCATCGAAATCCGTGGCAATGCAAACACTTGGTGGAGCCAGGCCGAGGGTCGCTACGAGCGCGGCCACACCCCGAAGGCCGGTTCGGTCCTCGCCTTCTCGCCCACCTCGCGGATGCGCGTCGGCCATGTCGCGATGGTCTCGAAGGTCGTCAGCGACCGCGAAGTCCTCCTCACCCACGCCAACTGGTCGCGCCCCGGCGCGATCGAGACCAACGTCCGCGCGGTCGACGTTTCGGCCGCCGGCGACTGGAGCATGGTCAAGGTCTGGTACGGCCCGCAGGGCGACCTCGGCACCTCGGCCTACCCGACCAAGGGCTTCATCTATTCGGCCCATGCGCCGGCCGGCGATACGCTCGATACGCCCGCGCAGCCGTCGTTCCAGATGGCCAGTGCCGCCCGCACGATCACCGCAACGCAGCGCGCCAATGCTGCGCAGCTCGCGACGATCCAGCACGGCCCCACCGACCCCCGCGGCATCTTCACGCTGGTGAACGAGGCGAACTGAGCTTGGTGTGATGCCGGGCTTGGCGTCGGCAATCAGAGGCGGCAGGCCATGCTGCCAGAGTCCAGCAGCCTAATTCCCCAACACTGCCACCACCCCGGCGAAGGCCGGGGCCCAATTGGAACACGAGCGTAATTATCGGCATCCCGTCGTTACATCGACCTTGCCAATTGGACCCCGGCCTTC
>JAYVRZ010000075.1:0-13224 GCA_043775965.1 Sphingomonas sp. | reverse complement strand
CGGCGGGGGCCCAGACTGGGCCCCCGCCTTCGCGGGGAACATCCTTCTGGTGGTAGCAGGCCGCGCCTACCTCAAATATCCAGCGCCCACCCATCGCGCCCCTTCGGATCGAAAGGCCCCGCCGCCACAAACCTAACCGCCCCAGCCCGCAACCGAAGCACAGACCAATCCCCCCGCCGGTCGACCGCCTCGAGCGAACACCCGCAAGCCTCATACGCCGCGACCACGCCAGCCCGCTGCGTCTCCAGCAACCCAGCCAGCACCACCGTTGCCCCGGCATCCGAAATCGAAGCGATCTCCGGCGCCATCGACACCAGCGGACCCGCCAGAATATTCGCGATCACCAGATCATACGGCGCCCGCGCCACGATCGCCTCGTCGAGCGTGCCGTCCGCGACCACTAGCTCGATCCCCGAAACCCCGTTCAGCGCCGCATTCTCGCGCGTAACATCGATCGAGACCGGATCGATATCCGTCCCCATCACCCCCGCCTCGGGCCACAAATGCGCCGCGGCAAAAGCAAGCAACCCGGTCCCCGTCCCGATATCGATCACGTTCGCAAAGTCGGCGTCGGCCATGCCGTCGAGCATCGCCAGACACCCGCTGGTCGTCTCGTGATGCCCGGTGCCGAACGCCCGGCTCGCCTCGATCAGAAACGCCCGCTTGCCCGCCGGCACCGCACCCGAATGCGCGCCGGTATGCACGAAGAACCGCCCGACCAACAAAGGCTCAAGCCCAGCCTGGCTCATCGTCACCCAGTCCGCATCGCCCAACCGCTCGACCGCGATCTCTGCCCCCGCCGCACTCGGCACCAGCGCGCGCACCGCGGCGACCGTGTCTGCATCGGGCTCCTGCTCGAAATACGCATCGAGCCGCCACGATTCGACGTCGTCCTCGATCTCTTCCGTGGTCATCAAGACACCATCGATCGTCAGATCATCGCTCGCATCGATCGCCTCCGCCTCCGCGCGCGTGCAGGGCAAGGTGAGTTTCCAACTATCGGACATAGCTCGCCCCATTCACGTCGATCACCGACCCCGTCATCGACGCCGGCGCCTCAAGCGCGCAATAGCGGGCGACCGACGCGACCTCTTCGGGCGCCGCGACCTTGCCGAGCGGGATATCCGCCAGCAACGCATCGCCGCCCCGGCTCGCGAGATAATCCTCCGCCATCCCGGTCATCGTGAACCCCGGGCAGACCGCGAACGCGAGGATGCCCTCCCGCGCATACCCCCGGGCAATCGTCTTGGTCATCGCCACCATCCCCGCCTTCGACGCGGCATAATGCCAATGCGCAGGCGAATCCCCGCGATACGCAGCCCGGCTGGCGATATTGACGATTCGGCCACCGACTCCCCGAGCCTGCCAATGCAGCACCGCCAACCGGCAAAGCTCAGCCGACGCGGTCAGGTTGATCCGCATCGTCCGCTCCCACTGCGCGGTCCAGTCGTGATCGGGGAGGGGGCTAGCCTCGAACACCCCGGCATTGTTGATCAGCACGTCGATCGCCCCGCCAGCCTGCGCCAGCGCCGCGTTCCACAACGCGGTCGGCCCCGCGGGATCGGCGAAGTCGGCCGCGATGCCGCTGGCGGTCCCATGCCCGATGACGGCAGCGCCCGCATCGCTCAGCGCCGCATGAATAGCCGCGCCTATGCCGCGACTGGAGCCGGTAAGAAGAATGGTCATGCACCCGGCCTTAGCGCGCCCCGCCGCACCGCGTCACCCCGGTCCGTCGCACCGCACCCCGTAAGTACCGCCCCCAATCCGCAACCGCCCCAGCCCGCAACCGCCCAAGCCCGTCACCGCCCCCCTCCGTCACCCCAGCGAAAGCTGGGGTATCCCCGTGGAGTGCACTCGGCCCGAACGGGAAGATACCAGCGTGCGCCGGGACAACGGACCCGGCAAGCAACCCCTCACGCAACGCAGGCCGAAAACCCGTCCGCGGCGCCGCGCAGCACGCCCAGCTTGTCGTCGACCTCGCCGAAGCCATGCCCCAGCCGGTCGATCTCCGCCGCCACCGCCTCGGTATCCTGGCGGATCGCGGCGATCGTCGTCGACATCGAATCCGCCGCCAGCGCGGTCTCGTCCACCGCAGCGGTGATCGCCGTCACCGTGTGCGCCTGCGCCTCCATCGCGTGGCGGATCCGGTCGGCGCTCTGCTGCACCTCCGCCACCGTCGCCTTGATCCCGGCGTTGGTCGTCACCGTGCCGCGCGTCGCCGCCTGGATCGCGGCGATCTTGGCGGCGATGTCGTCGGTCGCCCGCGCGGTCTGGTTCGCCAGCGATTTCACCTCCTGCGCGACCACCGCGAACCCGCGCCCGGCATCGCCCGCCCGCGCCGCCTCGATCGTCGCGTTCAGCGCGAGCAAATTGGTCTGCCCGGCAATGTCGCGGATCAGGCCCAGGATCGACTCGATCGACCTGGCATGCTCGCTCAGCGCCTCCGACATGCCGACCGCCTCGCCCGCCTGCGCGGACGCCCGGTCGGCGATCTTGGCCGCCGCCTCCACCTCGGTGCGCGCATCCTCGATCGCGCGAATCAGCCCGGCCGCGGTCTGCGCGGCCTCGCGCATCGCCACCGCGGATTGTTCGGCGGCGGCCGCGACTTCGCTCGCCTTGCCCAGCACGCCGCGAGTCGACGACGACGCCCCCAGCGCCTGCACCCGGATCCGTGCGCCCAGCGCCGCGGTATCCTCGATCGACGCCGCGATCGACTCGCGGAAGTCGGATGCCCGCGTGCGCCGCTCGGTCCGCGCCGCCTCCGCATCGGTCGCGCCGAGATGCGAGGCCATGATGTCCGCCTCGATCAGCGCCAGCCGCTGGACGACGTCGCCCAGCGTGCGCATCGGCGACTTGTCGGGCCCGAGCCGGTCGACGATCAGGTTCAGCGTGACGCTGTGCGCAAACGCCAGCGCCGACAGCAAGGCGGGCAGGGCCACGCCCGACTGCCGCGAATCGTCGGCGTGGCCGATCGCGATCTCGCGCCAGCCATCATCATAGGGCGACAGATATTTCAGCCGCGCATAATCCGCGCTCGCCGCGATCCGTCGCTCCAGCCGCGCCGGGGTGAAATAGGCGACGATCCCCCTGGTCGCCTCGAGCGACAGATAATGCCGCCAGAAGCTCTCTGCGATCTTGCGATAATCGTCCGCATCCAGCAACGCGCTCAGCGACGCGCAACCGGGCTCGATCAGCCCGTCCCAGTCGTAATCGCGCACCCGCTCGCGCAACGTACGCTGGTCGCCGCCCCAGCTCGGGGACGGGTGAACTTCGGGCGAATCGCCCGTCGGCGGACCGGCGGCAATCCTTGCAGTGTTCGCGATCATCACCTCTCCTGAGGGTCGGTTATGCAGCGACCTTCGCGACGAAATCGCCGGCGCTGTTCTTGAGATTGCTGAGGCGCGTGTCGAGCACGTCGAAGCCGCGGCCGACGCCGTCGATCTCAGTCGCCACCGTCTCGGTATCCTCGCGGATCGCGGCGATCGTGGTGGACATCGAATCGGCGGCCAGCGCGGTTTCGTCGACCGCGGCGGTGATTGCGGTCACCGTCTGCGCCTGCGCCTCCATCGCATAGCGGATGCGGTCGGCGCTCTCCTGCACTTCGGCGACGGTCGACTTGATCGAGGCGTTGGTGTCGACCGTCGAGCGCGTGGCGGACTGGATCGCGGCGATCTTGGCGGCGATGTCGTCGGTCGCCCGCGCGGTCTGGTTGGCGAGGCTCTTCACCTCCTGCGCCACCACCGCGAACCCGCGCCCGGCATCGCCCGCGCGCGCGGCCTCGATCGTCGCGTTCAGTGCCAGCAGGTTGGTCTGCCCGGCGATGTCGCGGATCAGCCCCAGGATCGACTCGATCGATTTCGCATGATCGCTCAGCGTCTCGGACATGCCGACCGCCTGGCCCGCCTGCGCGGACGCACGGTTGGCGATCTCGGCCGCCGCTTCCACCTCGGTGCGCGCATCCTCGATCGCGCGGATCAGCCCGGCGGCGGTCTGTGCCGCCTCGCGCATCGCCACCGCGGATTGTTCGGCGGCGGCGGCGACTTCGCTTGCCTTGCCCAGCACCGCGCGCGTCGAGGCCGAGCTGCGCAGCGCCTGTTCGCGCAGCATGTGTCCCTCGTCGGTGGCGGTTTCGACCATCGCCGCGATCCCGTCGCGGAACTCAGCCGCCAGCGTATCCCGCGCGACCCGTGCGGTGTGCGTCCGATAGCAATTGTAGATCGCCACGGTGATTTCGCCTTCCAGCGCGGACAGCCGCATCAGCGTGTCGATATAGACCGGCAGCTTGACGTCCGACCGATCGACCCGCCGCATCAACACGTCGAGTGCGGCGCGATCGCTGGCGCTGATCATCGACAGCAGCGCCATCGGCGACACGTCGGCGACATAGGCCGAGGCCACCGACCGCTCGATCGACTCGATCCACGCGCGCCCGCTCGTATCGAGAAACCGGTTGCGCAGGAACGTGCAGCCTACCTCGATCATCCGGTCGGTTTCGTGCGGCGCCCAGATCCGCTCGTCCGAAAAGCACCGCAGCCACTGTTCCCAAAACGCTTTCGACACATGCGTGATCTCGGGCGCCAGTGCCGCCCAGACCTCGCGGCCCGCACTCGCCAGCGTGCCGTCGAAATCGAACACCCGCAACCGCGCGGCCAGGTCGATGGCTGCAGCAGTCTCGCCGGGCGCCGGCAGGTCGGTGGTTGTCAAGACGATGGACTCCGGATCGGGTTTGCCGGCCCGGTGCTACAGCGGATATCTTAAGGCAGGGTTAGGGATCGAGAAGACGTGGTGTGCCTGCCGGATCGTTTCGGCCACGGCGCTGCGTCGCCCGATGCGCGGTGTCATGGGTTATCGGACTGACCCCAATGGGTTGCATCGCAGCACGCGGTGGCTAATAGGTCGCCCGATATATATATTTTGGGCCAAGACATTTTTGGTCCGTCATCTCCTGGTTCGAGGACTCCGCCCTTGGCATCGCGCAATCCGGCACGCCCGCTCTCTCCCCATCTGCAGGTCTATAAATGGGGCCCGCACATGCTGGTCTCGATCCTGCACCGCGCGACCGGCAGCGGGATGGCGACCGCCGGCAGCCTGCTACTCGTCTGGTGGCTCGCCGCGATTGCGGCCGGCGATCAGGCCTATGCGACCTTCGTCGACGTGTTCACCAAGGATAGCGGTGGCCTCAACATCCTCGGCTACATCATCGGCGTCGGGCTGACGCTGTCGCTGTTCCAGCACATGATGACCGGCATCCGCCACTTCGTGCTCGATACCGGCGCTGGCTACGAACTGAAGCGGAACAAGGCGGGCGCGCTCGCGACGATGGTCGCTTCGGTCGCGCTGACGGTCGTGTTCTGGCTCTACATGGGGATCAAGTAATGGGTTCGGGTACCCCGATCGGTCGCGTTCGCGGCCTGGGCAGCGCCAAGCACGGCGCGCATCACTGGTGGAACCAGCGGCTGACCGCCGGCGCGAACCTGTTCCTGATGGCATGGCTGATGGTCTCGGTCGCGCGGATGCCCGGCTACGACTACGCGTCGGTCCATATGTGGCTGCAATCGGCCTGGGCGGCGGTACCGATGGCGCTGTTGATCCTGTCGGTTTTCTATCATTTCCGTTTGGGGCTTCAGGTCGTGATCGAGGATTATATCCACGACGAAAGCCGCGTCGTGTCGATGATCCTGCTCAACCTGTTCACCTTCACGCTGGGCGGCATCGCCCTGTTCGCGATCCTGAAGGTCGCCTTCTCCGGAGCCCCCGCGTAATGTCTGCTGCCTACAAGATCATCGATCATACCTATGATGCGGTCGTCGTCGGTGCCGGCGGCTCCGGCCTGCGCGCGACGATGGGCATCGCCGAGAGCGGCCTGAAGACCGCGTGCATCACCAAGGTCTTCCCGACCCGCTCGCACACGGTGGCAGCACAGGGCGGGATCGCCGCGTCGCTCGGCAACAACTCGCCGGATCACTGGACCTGGCACATGTTCGACACCGTCAAGGGCTCCGACTGGCTCGGCGACCAGGACGCGATCGAGTATCTCTGCCGCGAGGCTCCGCAGGCGGTGTACGAGCTCGAACATGCCGGCATGCCGTTCAGCCGTAACGAGAACGGCACGATCTATCAGCGTCCGTTCGGCGGCCACATGCAGAACATGGGCGAGGGGCCGCCGGTCCAGCGCACCGCTGCCGCCGCCGACCGCACCGGCCACGCGATGCTCCACGCGCTGTATCAGCAGAGCCTGAAGTACAACACGGACTTCTTCGTCGAGTATTTCGCGCTCGACCTGATCATGGAAAAGGGCGTCTGCCGCGGCGTCATCGCGCTGTGCATGGAAGACGGCTCGATCCACCGCTTCCGCAGCCACCAGACCGTGCTCGCCACCGGCGGCTACGGCCGCGTCTATTTCTCGGCGACCTCGGCGCACACCTGCACCGGCGACGGCAACGCGATGGTGCTCCGCGCCGGCCTGCCGCTGCAGGACATGGAGTTCGTCCAGTTCCACCCGACCGGCATCTACGGCGCCGGCGTGCTCATCACCGAGGGCGCACGCGGTGAGGGTGGTTATCTGACCAACTCCGAAGGCGAGCGCTTCATGGAGCGTTATGCCCCGTCGGCGAAGGACCTCGCCTCGCGCGACGTCGTCAGCCGCTCGATGGCGCTTGAAATGCGCGAAGGCCGCGGCGTCGGCAAGAACGGCGACCACATCTTCCTGCACCTCGATCACATCGATCCCAAGGTGCTCGCCGAGCGCCTGCCGGGCATCACCGAGACCGGCAAGGTCTTCGCCGGAGTCGATCTCACGCGCCAGCCGCTGCCGGTCACGCCGACGGTGCACTACAACATGGGCGGCATCCCGACCAACTTCCACGGCGAGGTCGTCAACCTCGTCGACGGCAACCCCGACGCGGTCGTCCCCGGCCTGTTCGCGGTCGGTGAAGCGGCCTGCGTCTCGGTCCACGGCGCCAACCGCCTCGGCTCGAACAGCCTGATCGATCTCGTGGTGTTCGGCCGCGCGACCGGCCTGCGGATCAAGGACACGCTGAAGCCCGGCACCGCGCATGCGCCGCTTCCCAAGGGGTCCGAGGACCTCGCGCTCAGCCGTCTCGACCATTTCCGCAACGCCTCGGGTGGCTCGCCCACGTCGCAGATCCGTCTCGACATGCAGCAGACGATGCAGAAGCATTGCGCCGTTTTCCGCGATACCGAGCTGCTGAACCAGGGCGTCGAGAAGATGGCCGGGATCTACAACCGGATGACCGATGTCGCCGTGAAGGATCGCAGCCTGATCTGGAACACCGACCTGGTCGAGACGATGGAGCTCGACAATCTGATCGGCCAGGCGGTCGTGACGATGAACTCGGCCGCCAACCGCACCGAATCGCGCGGCGCGCACATGCACGAGGATTTCCCCGAGCGCGACGATGCCAACTGGATGAAGCACACCATCACCACCTTCAACGGCTGGGGCGGCAAGGGCGGCGAGACCAAGATCGATTTCCGACCGGTCCACGACTACACGCTCACCGACGACGTCGACTACATCAAGCCGAAGAAGCGGGTGTATTGATGATCTGGGCGATCATCGCGGTCGGGTTTCTGATCCCGGTCGCGGTGGGGCGCTTCACCCGCCTGCAACCGATGATCGCCGGCTTCCTATGGCCGGCGGTCGTCGCGATCCTCGCGGTGATCTACGTCTTCGCGATCGAAAGCCGGACGGCCGCAGAGGCCCCCGGCACGATCGCCATCCCGTTCTTCGCTTTGTTGTCGCTGGTCGGCGGCGTGCCCGGCGGCCTGGTTGGCTGGATACTCCAACGGCGCCGATTGGGCGAACCGCGCGCTTGACCGATCAGCGGACCGTCAGGGCGAGGTTGGACTTTCCCCCGCCGCTTCCAGCCTATCCGCCAGCCACATCTTGATCAGCGCCTGCCGCGTAACGCCGCGTTTGCGGGCCTGGACATCGAGACTTCGCACCATCCATGCGGGAAAATCGACGTTCACGCGTTTGGCCTCCAGCGCGGGCTTTCGTGGTGCAGACCAGTCGAAATAGCCACTCACGTCCTCGCCGTCATCGAACCGCTGATCCAGGTCCTCGGCGGAGATCGCCTCGGGCAAGGCGGCTTTAACGGATGCGGGCGCGTTCATAAGCCAACTCCTCATACTCTCTCGCGCGACGGACCGAGATGATCCGGGTCGCGGTGCCACGCTCGGTGACGATCGCCGTCCACAGACGGTCACCGATCCGGCCGATCACCAATTGCCGGTCCTCTCCGAAATGGCGTTGCGTTGACCCTATGACAATTCGCTCCTCGTCTTGCCACAACGCTTGGGCATCGACGAAATCGATCCCGTGCTTTGTCGCATTGGCGGCGCTCTTGTCCGGATCGAATTCGAACATTCCTCGACATAGTATAAAAACGGTATAAAACCTACCTTTACTACCGATCGTTCCTAAAGTTGCGGAACCCCCACGCCCCCGATCGGTTTGCCCGCGCATGACCGACACATCCCCCGCCTCGAACGCCCGCAACTACCCGTTGCTCGCCGCCCCGCACGTCCACCTCCACGGCCCGGTCGACGACGCGATGTACGACAATTTCAAATCGCAACTCGTCGCCGCACCCACCGACGGCCCGCTGGTCGTCTCGATCACCACGCTCGGCGGCGACCCGGAAGTCGCGCGGGCGATGGGCGACAATATCCGCCTGATCCGCGAATATACCGGCCGCGAGACGCTGTTTCTAGGCAAGGTCGCGGTCTATTCCGCCGGCGCGACGTTCATGTCCGCCTTCCCGGTCGACAGCCGCTTCCTGACCCGCAACAGCCGGATCATGATCCACGAGCGGCAGATGCAGAGCACGATCCAGCTTAACGGCCCGCTCAACACGCTCCGCTACACGCTCGAGGCCAAGCTCCACGAGATCGAGGATTCGATCAACATCCAGGAGGAGGGCTTCCGCGCGCTGGTCGAGGGATCGAAGGTGTCGCTAGAGGATCTCAAGGCCAAGGCCCCGTCCAACTGGTACATCGAGGCCGAAGAGGCGCGGAACCTCGGCCTGATCCTCGACATCATCTGAACGCGCGCGCCGGTCCCGCGTAACGCATGTTGCACCCGCGAAGCTAAGGATTTGCGGGTAGAGCCCGTGTCATGTATCGGCTCTGACAACCTATCATCACACCACGGACGGACCGCTCGCAATGGCCGAATTCTCGCTCCCGAAAAACAGCGTCGTCAAGAAGGGCGTCAAGCATGCGTCCGCTGGCCAAGGCTCGGGCGGGGGCAAGCGTCTGAAATCGTTCAAGGTCTATCGCTACGATCCGGACTCGGGCGAGAACCCGCGGTACGACACGTTCGAGCTCGACCTCGACGAGACCGGCCCGATGGTGCTCGATGCGCTGATCAAGATGAAGGGCGAGCAGGACTCGTCGCTCACCTTCCGCCGCTCGTGCCGCGAAGGTATCTGCGGCTCCTGCTCGATGAACATCGACGGCAAGAACGGTCTCGCCTGCACCACCGCGATCGAGGACTGCAAGGGCGAGGTCCAGATCACGCCGCTGCCGCACATGGACGTGATCAAGGACCTGGTCCCCGACTTCACGCATTTCTACGCGCAGTATTCGTCGATCAAGCCGTGGCTGCAGACCGTCACGCCACCGCCCTCGGGTAAGGAGCGGCTCCAGTCGCCCGCGGATCGCTCGAAGCTCGACGGCCTGTACGAGTGCATCCTGTGCGCCTGCTGCTCGACGTCCTGCCCGAGCTACTGGTGGAACAGCGACAAGTTCCTGGGTCCGGCGATCCTGTTGCAGGCCTATCGCTGGCTCGCCGACAGCCGCGACAAGATGACCGGCGAGCGCCTCGACGAACTCGAGGATCCGTTCCGCCTGTATCGCTGCCACACCATCATGAACTGCGCGAACGCCTGCCCCAAGGGCCTCAACCCCGCCAAGGCGATCGCCGAGATCAAGAAGATGGAAGCCGAACGGATCGTCTGATCCTGGCGGGGGGAGGGTCATGTTTTGCCCCTTCCTCCGCATCAGCCCGCTCCCCCTCCGGTTCCGCTCCCCCTGCGGTTTTGCTCCCTTCCGGTCCCGTTCCCCTCTCCCGTTCGTGCTGAACGAAGTCGAAGCACACGCCGGGGGCGGGGGTGACGCTTCCCAAGGTCCTTCGACTTTGCTCAGGACGAACGGGACTATAAAAGTCCGTTCGTCCTGAGTAGCTGCTGAGCGAAGTCGAAGCGGCGTATCGAAGGACACATTGTTGACCACCCCCCATTTCGTCGAAGCCGAAGACCCCGCCAACGCAGGCTGGCGCAGTTGGTCGCTCTCCGACCCGACCCGCTTCAACACCCTGCTCGGCCCCATGCTCTACCGCGTCGATGGCACCATCGTCCGCGTCCGCATCACCCCTGAGCACCGCCACTCCAATCTCCAGAACAACGTCCACGGCGGCGCGCTGCTCGCGTTCATCGACGTCGCCCTGTTCGCGGCCGCGCGAGGCTTCGGCCTGATCACTGCCGGCACCGCGGTCACGCTCGATCTCAACACCCAATTCATCGGCGGCGGAAAGGTCGGCGAGCCGATCGAAGCGCAGGTCGAGGTCCTCAAGGAAACCGGCCGCCTGTTGTTTCTACGCGGCCTTGTGGTGCAAGGGGATGACGAAGCCCGGATCGCCGCCTTCTCGGCCACGATCCGCAAGCCGTCCAGCAAGCCTTCTGACAGGCCCGCTCGACCGTAACCACCACCCCGGCGAAGGCCGGGGCCCAGTTGGGACACGATCATTGTTCAAGCCTTGCGCTCTACCACGGCAACCTTTCCAACTGGACCCCGGCCTCCGCCGGGGAGGTGACGGGGCAGGGGAGTGACTGTCCTTCAGGCGTACGAAAACCTCATCGCCTCAGGCGAACTCCGCCCGGACCCCGAACAGGCCGCCGCCGCCGCCCGCCTGAACACGCTCGCCACCGAACTCGCCGCGCCGAAGTCGACCGGCTTCTTCGCCCGCCTCACCGGCAAGAAGCCCGCCCCCCGCGGCGTCTACCTCTGGGGCGGCGTCGGCCGCGGCAAGTCGATGCTGATGGACCTGTTCTTCGCGAACGCCCCGGTCGAGAAGAAGCGCCGCGTCCATTTCGGCGAGTTCATGCTCGAGGTCCACGCGCGCATCGCCGCCGAACGCCGAAAGGAGATCGGCGATCCGATCGTCCCCGCCGCCACCGCGATCGCCGACGAGACGCGGCTGCTCGCGTTCGACGAGATGATGGTCACCAACAGCCCCGACGCGATGATCCTGTCGCGGCTCGTCACCTCGCTGCTCGACGCCGGCGTGACGATCGTCACCACCTCGAACCGCCCGCCGTCGGACCTGTACAAGAACGGCCTCAACCGCGAGCATTTCCTGCCCTTCATCGCGACCATCGAGCGCCGCCTCGACGTGCTCCCGCTCAACGGCCCGGTCGATTACCGCCGCGACCGGCTCGGCAGCCAGGACACCTGGCTAGTCCCCAACGGCCCCGAGGCAACCGCGCAATTGTCCGCCGCGTTCTTCCGCCTCACCGACTTCTCGACCGACGACAGCGAGCATGTCCCGTCCGAGGACCTCGTCGTCCAGGGCCGCACGCTGCGGGTGCCGAAATCGCTCAAGGGCGTCGCGGTGTTCAGCTTCAAGAAGCTGTGCGGCGAGGCGAGGGGGGTGGCCGACTACCTCGCCATCGCACGCAAATTTCACACGATCATCCTGGTCGGCATCCCCAAGCTCGGCCCGGAGAATCGCAACGAAGCGGCGCGGTTCGTGGCGCTGATCGACGCGCTGTACGAGCACAAGGTGAAGCTGCTCGCCGCCGCCGATGCGGAGCCGGGCGACCTGTACGAAACCGGCGACGGGCGCTTCGAGTTCGACCGCACGATCAGCCGTCTCGAGGAAATGCGCTCGGAAGAGTATTTGGCTGAAGGTCACCTCTAACCCTCAACCTAAACCACCCCGGCGAAGGCCGGGGCCCAATTGGAAAGGTCGCAGTAACGACGCGTGGCGCTTAGTTAGCAACGTTCCCCAATTGGGCCCCGGCCTCCGCCGGGGTGGTTCGGTTAGATAGGTTCAGCGTTATTGCTCATGCGAACGAGTTGCAATAAGAACCCGCTTTTGTCCTTTTAGCGGTTGCCGTAGCGGGATAATGCGCGTAACCGGCGTCACCAATCACCCCGCACATACAGACGGAGACGGATTGGAATGGCTCGCAAGAAGATCGCGCTGATCGGCGCCGGTAACATCGGCGGTACGCTCGCGCACCTCGCAGCACTCAAGGGACTGGGCGATATCGTCCTGTTCGACGTCGCCGAGGGCATCCCCCAGGGCAAGGCGCTCGACCTGTCGCAGTGCGGCCCGGTCGAAGGCTTCGACTCGCAGATCACCGGCTCGAACGATTACGCCGACATCGCTGGCGCCGACGTCATCATCGTCACCGCCGGTGTCGCGCGCAAGCCCGGCATGAGCCGCGACGACCTGCTCGGCATCAACCTGAAGGTCATGAAGGCGGTCGGCGAGGGCATTAAGGCCAACGCCCCGAACGCGTTCGTGATCTGCATCACCAACCCGCTCGACGCGATGGTGTGGGCGCTCCGCGAGTTCTCGGGCCTGCCGCACCACATGGTCGTCGGCATGGCCGGCGTCCTCGACTCCTCGCGGTTCAGCCACTTCCTCGCCGACGAGTTCAAGGTCTCGGTCAAGGACGTCACCAGCTTCGTGCTCGGCGGCCACGGCGACACGATGGTCCCGGTCATCAGCTACTCGACCGTGTCGGGCATCCCGGTCCCCGATCTCATCGCGATGGGCATGTCCACGCAGGACAAGATCGACGCGATCGTCAAGCGCACGCGCGGCGGCGGCGGCGAGATCGTCGCGCTGCTGAAGACCGGCTCGGCCTATTACGCGCCGGCGACCAGCGGCATCGCGATGGCCGAAGCGTATCTCTACGACCAGAAGCGCGTGCTGCCGGCGGCGGCGTATGTCTCGGGCGAGTACGGCCTGAACGACCTGTACGTCGGCGTGCCGGTGGTGATCGGTGCCGGCGGCGTCGAGCGGATCGTCGAGATCGCTTTGAACGAGACGGAAAAGGCGGCCTTCGACGCGTCCTGCGAAGGTGTGCGTGGTTTGATCGAAGCCTCGAAGAAGTTGGTGGGCTGAACTTATGAACATCCATGAATACCAGGCCAAAGTCCTGCTGAAGGCGCGCGGCGTCGCGG
>JAYVRZ010000074.1:0-9572 GCA_043775965.1 Sphingomonas sp. | reverse complement strand
CCCTGCGTCGTCAACGCGTTGTAATTTCCATAACTGACCGACGCAGAGAATTCGTTTTTCGTCAGATTAGGCTTCGTCGAAATGATATTGATCGCACCGGCTGCGGCCGAGCGACCGTAGAGCGTGCCCTGCGGGCCGGGATCGACCTCGATCCGCTCGAGGTCGAAGAACTCGCTGTTGCTGATCCCGTCCTGGCGATAAACGCCGTCGAAGTGCGCGGCGACCCCGGCCGACCCCTGCGGGCCGCTCGCCGAGGCACCGAGCCCGCGGATCGTGAACAGGGTGCTGGATCCACCCGGATCGCCCGCGCCTCCGCCCACCTGGGCGTTGAGGTTGGGGATCACCCGCTGCAGGTCGGTGGCACCATCGATGTGCGCCGCCGCCAGCGTTTCGGCGGTCAGCACGGTCACCGCGAGCGGCGCCTTCTGCCCGTCTTCGACGCGCTTCTGCGCGGTGACGACGATTTCGGCGAGGCCCGCGTCCCGATCGTCTGGCGCTTCCTGGGCGACCGCCAACGGTGCCGCCCAAGGTGCCAGCGCAACCAAACTACTTCCCCAGATCAACATTTTCATGGTTGTTTCCCTTCCCATTTTAGGATGCCGTTATAGGGTTGGCATCCGCTTTGAATTTTCTCTGGCCGCGATCGGCAGCGGGACTTTCAAGCCACCGGGATCCGCTGCCGCAACGAAAAAGTCCGGGCGCACCGCGATGGCGCGCGCGCCGTAACCGCGCATCCATGCGAGCAGCGTGCCTTCGATATCGACGATGTCGGCGGCCGCCTCGCTGCGCCGGTCGGAACTGCGCACGGCGCGGTAACTAGCGTCCAGCCGGTCCCATGCGTCACGCTCTGCCGTGCAAAGCAGGCTTGCCGGATCGAGATTGTCGCCCAGAAGGGTGAAGCCGCTCCCGATGACGTCGTCGAGCAGGCCGAGCACTCCGTCGCTGCGCGCCACCCGCGGTTGGGGGATCATCTTGCCGACGGCGCTTCCCGGCGCGCTGCCACCGGACAGCCAGCCGGCGCGAAGAACCGGCATTTCGAGAAGTGGCGGCGGCGGGGGTTCGACGCCCGGCGGCGGCCGCATCGCGCCGAGTTCTGCCTCGCTCAATTCCTGCCGGATGATCCGGCCCAGCCCGATCGAGATTTGGGTGTAACGTTCGACATCCGGCGCGCGCTCGGGCTGATAGGTGTCGAGCGCGGAGTGATCGAGCCGCCCCGCCAGCACCTCGGCGAGCTTCCACGAGAGGTTGAAGGCGTCGCGGATGCCCGATTGCATGCCTTGCCCGGCCCACGGCGGCATCAGGTGCGCGGCGTCGCCGACCAGAAACACGCGCCCTTCGCGCCAGCGCTCGGCGGAGCGGATATGGTGCTTATAGAAGGCGTGCTGGTCGATTTCGACTTCGCTTTCGGTCACGCCCATCGCGTTGAGCAGCGGCCATAGCTGGTCCGCCGTGCGCAGGTCGTCCTCGGTTTCACCGGGCTTGAGGGGCAGTTCCCAGCGGTGCGTACCCTGCGAAAGTGCAATGTCGACCGCCGGGCGCTGCCGGTCGGACCAGAACGTGAGGATATGCCGGTCGGGCCACCAACGCTTGACCTTGGCATCGATAACCACCCACTTCTGTTCGACCGTATCGCCAAGCAGCGCGATCCCGAGGCGCTCGCGGGTTGCGCTCGATCCGCCGTCGCAGGCGAGCACATACCGCGCGCGGATCGTCCGTTCGGTGCCGCCGGAAAGGTCGGTGGTGGTGACGGTGACCCCGTCGCCGTCCTGTGCAATTGCGGTTGCATCGACGCCGTAGTGGACCGCGATCCGGTCGGCATAGCGGGCTGCGCCGTCGCGCAGGACCTGTTCCATCACCGGCTGGTAGATCGAATAGGACTGATAATGGCCAAGCTGTCCGCCCGGAAATCCGATCCGGTTGAGTTCCTGGCCGTCGTAGGTCAGCCAGCGCAGCGAATGGGTGCGGTCCATCTTCGCCTTGAGCGCAGCGTCGAGCCCGACCGACTGGAAGCAACGCAACGTCCAGTCGTTGGTGGTGACCGCGCGGGCGCGCCGGTAGATGTCGGTCCAGCGCTCAACGGCAATCGCCCCAACCCCGCGCGCACCCAGAAAATTGGCGGCGGATACCCCGCTCGGACCATAGCCGATGATCACGACATCGGTGTCGAAGGCGTCACTCATGCCGCGTCGTCCCGCAAGCGAACGAGGTCGAGCGCGACATCGACGATCATGTCCTCCTGCCCGCCCACCATCTTGCGCCGGCCGAGCTCGACGAGGATCGCACGCGTATCGAGGCCGTGGTCTTCCGCAGCTTTCTCGGCGTGGCGCAGGAACGAGCTGTAGACCCCGGCATAGCCCAGCGTCAGCGTCTCGCGATCGACCCGCACCGGACGGTCCTGCAGCGGGCGGACCAGATCCTCGGCGGCGTCCATCAGCGCGTAGAGATCGCAGCCGTGGTTCCAGCCCATGCGATCGACGGCGGCGATGAACACCTCGAGCGGCGCGTTGCCCGCGCCCGCACCCATCCCCGCAAGGCTGGCATCGACGCGGAGCGCGCCGTTCTGCACCGCCACGATCGAGTTTGCGACGCCGAGGCTGAGGTTGTGGTGAGCATGGACTCCGCGCTGGGTCTCCGGCTTGAGGACCCGGTCGTAAGCCTGCAGCCGCGCGGCATAGTCGTCCATGCTCATCGCGCCGCCGCTGTCGGTGACATAGACGCAGTGCGCGCCGTAGCTCTCCATGAGCAACGCCTGCTGGGCGAGAGGCTCGGGAGGCGACATATGGCCCATCATCAAAAACCCCGAGACATCCATGCCGAGATTGCGCGCTGCCTCGATATGCTGCTTCGAGACGTCCGCTTCGGTGCAATGCGTGGCGATGCGAACCGAGCGGACGCCCAGATCACGGGCGCGGTTGAGGTCGTGCACCGTGCCGATTCCCGGCAGCAGCAGCGTGGTCAGAACGCTGTGCTCGAGTACTTCGGCAACTGCACCGATCCACTCCCAGTCGGTGTGCGCGCCGAACCCGTAGTTGAACGACGATCCGCTCAGTCCGTCGCCATGCGCGACCTCGATCGCATCAACTTTCGCGGCATCGAGCGCCTTGGCGATCGCCACGACGTGGTCGTGTCCGTACTGGTGGCGGATCGCGTGCATCCCGTTACGCAAGGTCACGTCCTGGATGTAGAGCCTGGCGGTGGCGGGATCGGTTGTCATGCCGCAGTCCGATGCGGAAGCCGCGCGGCGACCTTCTCGGCGGTGTGCAGCGCCGCGCTGGTCATGATGTCGAGATTGCCGGCGTAGGCGGGCAGGTAGTGTGCGGCACCCTCGACCTCGATGAAGATCGTGACCTTCATTCCGGTAAAGCTCTCGTCCATGTCCGGAATGTGGAGCGGCGCGTTGCCGCCGATGCGTTCGAACTGCACCTCCTGCTTGAGCCGGTATCCCGGCACGTAGCTTTGGACCTCGGCGACCATCGCCGCGACGCTGTCGCGGATTGCCTGCCGGTCGGCATCGTCGGTCAGGCAATAGATCGTGTCGCGCATGATCAGCGGCGGCTCGGCCGGGTTGAGGACGATGATCGCCTTGCCCCGTCGCGCACCGCCAACCGCGACGATCGCCGCGCTGGTGGTCTCGGTGAACTCGTCGATATTGGCGCGGGTGCCCAGCCCGGCGCTTTGGCTGGCGATCGAGGCGACGATTTCGCCGTAGTGGACCGGGGTCACCCGTGCGACGGCGGCGACCATCGGAATCGTCGCCTGGCCGCCACAGGTCACCATGTTGACGTTGGTCGCATCCAGGTTGGCGTCGCCGTTGACCGGGGGGATCGTGTACGGCCCGATCGCCGCCGGGGTGAGGTCGATGACCCGCTTGCCGTGCGCCCGCAGAACCGCGTCGTGATGCTTGTGCGCCCCGGCCGAAGTCGCGTCGAAAACGATGGCGATCTCGGCGAACTGGGGCATCGCCACCAGTCCGTCGATCCCGCCGGCGGTAGTCGCCACGCCCAGCCGCGTGGCACGCTCGAGGCCGTCGCTCGCGGGATCGATTCCGACGAACACGGCCATTTTCAGCGTGCTCGACAACCGCATGATCTTGATCATCAGGTCGGTGCCGATGTTGCCCGAACCGATGATGGCGACTTTGGTCTTGGTCGTCATGCCACACCCCCGAACACGAAGCCGCATTCGCCAATGCCGTCGATCACCGCGTGGACGCGGTCGCCGGGATTGAGCGTGACCATCGGTCCGAGCGCACCGGCGAGCAGGATGTCCCCGGCCCGCAGCGGTTCGCCGCGCGCCGCCAGGGTCCGCGCCAGCCACGCCGCTGCCTCGAGCGGATTGCCCAGCGCCGCCGCGCCGACCCCGGTCGAAACGGTCGCGCCGTCGACAGTCATCGTCATCGCCGCGCCTGTCAGGTCGAGCCCCGCGATCGGGCGACCCGCATCGGCCAGCACGAAGAACGCCGAGGATCCATTGTCGGCGACGGTGTCGGCGAAAGTGATTTTCCAGTCGGCGATCCGGCTGTCGACGATTTCGATCGCCGCGTGAACCGTCGCGACTGCGGCTGCGACGTCCAGGAGAGTGGTCTGTGGCGAAGGCAAATCCTCGCCGAGCACAAACGCGATCTCCGCCTCGGCTTTGGGCTGAATGCAACGCACCGGATCGAGCGCGCCGCCATCGGCCACCCGCATGTCGTCGAACAGCACGCCGAAGTCGGGCTGATCGACTCCCAGCTGCGCTTGTACCGCCTTGGCCGTCAGGCCTGCCTTGCGCCCGACGATCCTGCGCCCCTGTGCTTCCCAGAAGCGCGTGTTCAGCGACTGGATCGCATAAGCGGCCACTACGTCGGTCGGGTCGAGAAGGTCGCGCAGCGGAGCGACGACGCCGCCGCCATAGGCATCGCGCAGACGGCGGGCGAGGGTCTCGATCACGCCCCGGCCCCAAAGAACGACAGCGCGATGCGGTTGAACTCGGCCGCCTGTTCCCACATCACCCAGTGGCCGCACTGCGGAATCACGTGAAGTTGGGCGCGGGGGATCTGCTTGAACAGGACGAAGCCGTTGTCGAGCGGCAATACCCGGTCCTCGCGCCCCCAGACGATCAGGGTTTCGTGCGGCAACCGGGTCAGCCGCGTGTCGCGCCATAAATCCTCGGGCGGTCCGCCGGGGCCGGGCCGCATCGGCGGTTGCGCGACGATGCGCGGGTCGAGCGCCGATTGCAGTCGTTGCTCGACCAGTTCGTCGGTAATCGCCGACTGATCGTAAAGCGACGCACTGATGAACGCGCGAACTTTGGCGGCGGTGATGCCTTCACCCTCATAAGCGCCGATCAGCGTCATGATTCCTGGCGAGGGCCACACGCTGGTCATCGGGGTCCCGCCGCCCGGTCCCATCAGCAGCATCTGGCCGATTCGCTCGGGCGTTTCGAGTGCGAGCTTGAGCGTGATCATGCCGCCCATCGAATTGCCGACGAAGTGTGCCTTGGGGATTCCCAGAACGTCGAGCAGGCCGCGTATGATATCGCTCCACCAGCCCGGCGTCTTGGCATCGACCGGCTTCATGGCCGACTGCCCGAAGCCCGGCAGATCGGGGACGATGAGCCGAAACCTGGCAGACAGAGCATCGACGTTGCGGTTGTAGTTCGACCAACCCGACGCACCGGGACCCGAACCGTGGAGAAGGACCAGCGGCGGTCCCTCGCCCAGATCGTGATAGTGGACCCGCACGCCATCGACGTCGGCAAAGCGGCTGGTCTGCTCGGCAAGGCTCATGGCTTCTGCTTCTCCGACGTTCGCGGCTTCCAGTTTGGGACGGTGCCGGGCGGATTGATTGTGTGGTGACCCCAGCTGCTGATCCGCTCGTGGCGGACGACCGTCCAGGTCGCATCGTCGAGGGTCCGCGCGCCCCAGCCGTATTCCACCTCGAAGCCCGACGGAGTCCACGCGTAGAACGAGACCATGTGGTCGTTGACGTGGCGGCCGAGCGCCAGCGCCAGCGGCACGTCGAAAGCATGCACCCGGTCGAGGGCGCGGCCGACATCATCGAGCGATTCGGTTTGCAACATGAAGTGCAGCAATTTCTTCGGGGCGGGCACCGCCGCAAAGGCAATGCTGTGATGCCGGTCATTGCCGTGCATGAAGGTAACCTGCACGATCTTGTCGGAACCGAGACGCGGGTCGAAGATATAGTCGCTGACCCGGAAACCGAGAAAGTCGGCGTAGAATTTCTGGAGTCCGGCAGCGTCTGTGGTGGATAACACGACGTGGCCAAGGCCCTGGTCACCAGTGACGAAGCCCTTCGTCCCGGTAGGCGAGACGAACGCCAGGTCGTTGCGCTCGGTCGCGCCCCAGAATACTTCGCAGGCCACCCCGCGTGGGTCGGTGAAGCGGATCAGGCCGCACACGCCGCGCCTGTCGGCAAGCATCGCATCCTCGGACACGGGATGTCCGCCGTCGCGGAGACGCTGGGCGAGCGCAGCCAGCGCCGCAGGTCCTTCGACCTCCCACCCGACGAAGCTGACGTCGTCCTCCGGGGCTGGTTCGATGGCGATACGCCAGGCGCGCTCGTCAAGGCGCAGGTGCAAGGAACCGTCCTCGCGATCGACAACCTGGCAGCCGAGAACTTCGCCCGCATAGACCCGCCATGCAGCGATGTCGGACGCGCCGATGCCGAAATAGCCAAGGCCTATGACCGTCATGTCCTCTCCCGCCCGTTCGCCCTGACGCGCCCGGATTGCCGGGCACGTGACGAAACTCTAGGTGTCTTGTACTGGCGACTGAGCCGACTTGTCATTGCGCGGGAGTGCGGTTTGATTGATCGATCGTTCGGTGACTACGGTCAGCTGCTGCGGATGCCCGATCTGCGGATCGACGATGTCCGCACGAGTATCGTCGCGGCGTTGGCCCCACTCGACCACAGCAACCCGCGCACCGAGCGCGGCACCCTCGTCTATCTGCTGGAAGGCGACTTCACACTGGAAATCGAAGGCAGCGATCGCGGTCCGCACCGCTTTGCCCAGGGTACTGCAATCGGCTTCGAAGACGGTCGCGCCCACCGCTGGCGTTCGCTCGCGCCGCCGGGGACGCAGGTTGCGCTGTTCATCAGCAGCATCCCGCTCCGCCTTAGCGTCCTGCGGCGTCTGGACGAACGTTTCATGGTCATTCCCGCCGATGCGGAACCGTTCGCCACCACGATGCGGCTGGCGATCGAATTGCACCGGCATGAATTTCTTGCCGCCCATGCCGACGACGACGGCGTGATCCGCCGCTGTGCCGAAATCTGCCTCATGCAGTTCGTCCAGTATACGCGTGAAGCGATCGCTGCCCTGCCAATCGCGTCTCCGGGGCTCGCCCATGACGAGCACATGCTGCGCGCCTGGGCCGCCTATTTCCGCGATCCGCGGCGTCGCTGGACAGTGGCCTTGCTGGCCGAGGCGGCAGGCATGGGCCGCACCGCCTTCGCGCTACGGTTTCGCGAAGTGTTCGGCACCCCACCGCTCCAGGCGTTGACCGAACTCAGGCTCGATCGGGCGCTGTCGCTGCTTTGCGACACCCGGGCACCGTTGATCGAAATTGCCTTTACCAGCGGATACAATTCGGAAGCGGCGTTCGTGCGCGCCTTCCACCGTCGCCACGGGATGCCACCCGGCCAATACCGCCATGCGCATTCATAAGACGGATTGGCAAAAAGCCTTACGCTTGTAGCTGTACTGACCGCCGCGCGTATCCGCCGCCTTTACCACCCCCATTGATCGCGCCCCGTACGCCCATTTGCGGCGTGCAATGGTCGTCAAGTGAGCATGGCCTGGGGGTCGCGGCTCACAATAAGCGGCTTTAGTGACGGACGGTTCGATCGTCGGTTGCCAGTTCCAAGGGAACAACTCGTCTAAAGCCCGTCGCGGTCCAGTTTGCACTGGTTTTTGCCAAACTCACCCTTGGCCGCCGCAAGGCCAGTGCAGCGCGTGCGGATAGCGCGATGGCAACCGGATCGCGGGTCCGCATCCCTTGCGTTCCTCGGCTTGGAGCCGCGCGCGACCGCCGCTTTGAACCCAGCGCGGCTTCGCTGGCGGAGAGCGTACGCTCGAATTGGGCAAAGGCCCCGAGCATCTGCGTCATTAACATGCCTTTTGTGCGCTCGATGTATCGATCGGATCGTTGATCGAGCGAAAGAATGCGCCCTTCGCGCGCAGCGTATCCCCTCGCCCTACCCGCTCAGTTGCTCAAGCAAGGTTCGGACGATCCGGGCTCCCGCCGCTCGCTGAGTCCTCGAGTATGACGCTGCACCCTTCATCGCGCAGCGCATCGAGTTGGGCCGAAGTGTCCTGTTCATGATCGGTCGAGACGCGGGCGTAGCCGATCAGGGCCATTTGTCACATTTCATGTGCCGGAAGCAATCGTTCGGTTGCCCCATGAGTTCAGAGAAACCCTCCCCCCGCGTGATCCTCGAACAGCTCGGCCGAACGGATATAGCCGAGCAATACCTCGAGCTTCTTCTGCCGCGAGACCTCCTGCATTTTAGGCAGGCTCGCGCCCGACCGCGCCGCCTCGGTCAAAAATCCTGCCCGCAACGAATGCGCCCCAATGGTCGCTGGATCGAGCCCGGCGATCTTTCCATACTTCTGCACAAGTCGCGCAATCGCCCGGTCGGACATCGCTAGCCCGGTCCACTCGCCGCGCGCCGCAAACCGGGTGAACAGCGGCCCCGGCGCATCCCCCCTCACCACGAGCCAAGCTTTCAGCCGCGCCACTGGCAGGATCGTTGTGCCATTGGGAATGGCGATCACCTGCCCCTCGCCCTCCTGGTCGGTTTTCGAGTGGCGAATGGTGATCCGCGCGCCCTGCTTGACCAGTTGGACGTCCGCCAGCTGCAGCGCCACCAATTCCGACCGCCTCAACGCCGAGGCCAGACCGAGCGCGAGGATCGCCCGGTCGCGAACCGCCTTGCTGCCAACCCCGCGCACGGCGGCGATCATCGCCACCAGATCGGCCGCCATGATCGCTGCTTTCCTATTCGAAGGCCGCGCCCGCGCCTCGCGGCGGATGCCCGCCAGGGTATCGGCGATGACCATCCGCTCATCGCGCGCTGTGGGCGGGACATGCCCGCATTGGCGGTGGTGCCAACCGATCGCGGCGAGCTGGCGACCGATCGTGCTGTCCGCCTTCTCCGCCTGTGCAAGTACCGCAAGATAGGTCGCCACCGCCTCAGGTCGCGCCGGGAGTGGGTCGAGCCCGCGCTCGTCGCACCACGCCTCGAACTGGCGCCAGTCGCTGGCGTAGGCACGCACGGTATTGGCGGCTTTGGCGCGGCGACGGTACGAGGCGGCGGCGGCCACTTCCCCGGCGAGCAGTGACGAGCCATGTTCCACGGCGATCGGCAAGGCCGTGGGAGTCTCAAGCGCCAGAATACCCTCGTCTCCCTCGCCAGCCATTTACCGCCCTTCCCGCACCGATTTCGGGCTGATTTGTGGCACAATTTCTATTGTCCGTGAAGGGGCCTTATCGGACATTGCTGGCACGTGGTGGCACGAAATTTTTCGTTGCCGGGCAACAAGCCCGATCCTATTTGTCATGCCGCCCT
>JAYVRZ010000073.1:0-11532 GCA_043775965.1 Sphingomonas sp. | reverse complement strand
CTGTCGACGCGGGTGGCCGATGCGCAGATCTCATACACCGGCAAGGGCGACGTCGCCCGCGCCGGCCGCCAGGGGTGGCTCGGCCGCTTCTTCTCCGTCGTCAGCCCGTTTTGATGCTGCGGCGTGCCCTCACCCTTCCCACCCGGCAAGCGCCGGCCGGGCTCCTTCCCTCACCCCTGCGGGGAGAGGGAGAGACGCCGAAGGCGGCGAAGGGTGAGGGCACGCGTTCCGGCTTGAGGTTTTCCATGATCCGCTTTCTCTTCGCTATGCTCGCATCGCTGCTGATCGCCGCGCCGGCGTCCGCCGATCGGATCAAGGACCTTGGCGGGTTCCAGGGGATTCGCTCGAACCAGCTGACCGGCTACGGCATCGTCGTCGGACTGCCAGGCACCGGCGACGACAATCTTGAATACACGGTCCAGTCGCTGAAGGCCGTCGCGTCGCGCTTCGGTTTGCAGCTGCCGGCGACCGCGAACCCCGGCATGAAGAACGCGGCGGTCGTCATGATCACTGCCGAACTGCCGCCGTTCGCCAAGCCCGGGCAGCGGCTCGACATCACCGTCGCGTCGATGGGCAAGGCCAAGTCGCTCCGTGGCGGCAGCCTGATCATGACGCCGCTGCTGGGTGCCGATAACCAGATCTACGCGATGGCGCAGGGCAACCTCGCGGTCGGCGGGCTCGGCGCGGAAGGCGCGGACGGATCGAAGATCGTCGTCAACGTGCCCTCGACCGGCCGTATTCCGGAGGGCGCCACCGTCGAACGTGCGGTCGCGACCGGGTTCGACAGCGCGCCGACGCTCACCTTCAACCTAGCGCGTGCCGATTTCACCACCGCGCAGAACGTCGCCGGCGCGATCAACTCGAAGCTCGGTTTCGGCAGCGCGCAGGCGATCGATGCGGTGTCCGTCTCGGTGCGTGCGCCGATCGGTGCCGATGTCCGTGCCACGCTGATGTCGACGATCGAGAATCTCGACGTCGTCTCCGCCGAACCGTCGGCCAAGGTGATCGTCAACGCGCGCACCGGCACGGTGGTCATCAACTCGGCGGTCCGCGTCGGCCCGGCGGCAATCACGCACGGCAAGATGACGGTGCGGATCGACGAGAAGCCGCAGGTCAGCCAGCCCGCGCCGTTCAGCGGCGGCCAGACCGTCGTCACGCCGAACAGCGCGGTCGCGGTCGAGGAGGAGCGTCGCCCGATGTTCCTGCTCGCGCCCGGCCCCAAGCTCGCCGACATCGTCAAGGCGGTCAACGCGATCGGCGCATCGCCGGCCGACCTGGTCGCGATCCTCGAGGCGCTGAAGGAAGCCGGGGCGCTCAAGGCCGAGTTGATAATCCTGTGAGCGCGATTACCACCGCGACGATTGCGCCGACCACGGGGATCTCGACCGACACGAGTCGTCTGAAGTCGAAGGACAATCTCGACAAGGCGGGCGAGAAGTTCGAGGCGGTCTTCACCGGCATGATGCTCAAGAGCATGCGCCAGGCGAAGCTGAGCGATCCGCTGTTCGACTCGAAGGCGATCGACACGTTCACCGACATGCAGGACGGGCTGATCGCGAAGTCGATGGCCGAGCACACGCCGCTCGGCATCGGCAAGGCGATGACCGATTTCCTCGCAAAGTCTCAATCCGATCTTAACCAGCCTGCGGCAGACTCGCCGCCATGAGCGATCTCCTTTCGATCGGCGCCTCGGGCGTGCGCGCATACCAGACCGCGCTGTCCACCGTGTCCGAGAACATCGCGAACACCGGCACCGCGGGCTTTACCCGGCGGACGACGACGCTCACCGAAGTCTCGTCGGTCGGCGGCGGTTTGAATGCGCGGACCTCGGTCAGCAGCAACGGCGTCACGGTCGCCGGCATCGGTCGCAGCGCCGACGCGTACCGATCGCAGGCGGTCCGCTCGGCTGGCACCGATCTCGCCAAGACCGAAGCCGGCGTCACCTGGATGAACCGGATCGAGACGTCGCTGAGCGACAATCAGCTCGGCGACCGGCTCACCAGCTTCTTCACCGCCGCACAGAAACTCGCCGCCGATCCGACGTCGGAACCGACCCGGGCGGTGATGCTCGAAGCGGCCGGCACCGCAGCGGCCGCGTTCACCGCGACGGGGGCGGCGCTCGATACCGCGACCGCCGATCTCGATTCGACCGCGTCGCAGGCCGTGCAGTCGCTGAATTCGCTAGGCACCGCGCTCGCCAAGATCAACGACGGCATCGCGCGGACATCGTTGGGGTCGTCGACCGCGGCGCAACTCGCCGACCAGCGCGACCAGGTGCTCGAGCAGATGAGCACCATTACCGACATCAACACGTCGTTCGATACGCTTGGGCGGACCACGGTTCGGCTCGGCGGGGCGACCGGCGCGGTATTCGTCGCCGGCGGCGCGAGCGAGCAGCTATCCTATGCGCGCAACGGCGAAGGCGCGGTGCAGTTCGCGGTGACCGGCGCGGGCGGCGCGTCTGCGGTGGCACCGACCGGCGGCGCGTTGGCCGGGTTCGCGGAAGGGGCGCAGCGGATCGCCGCGGCGCGCGGTTCGCTCAACGCCATCGCCACCGATTTTACCACCAAGGTGAACGCGGTCCAGGCGCAGGGCAGGGATCTCGACGGCAATCCCGGCGCCGCGCTGTTCGCGACCGGCGACACGCCGACCGACATCAGCGTGGCGCTCACCGAACCGCGCGGCATCGCCGCCGCGAGCGCGACCGGTGGCACGCGCGACGCTTCCAACCTCACCGCGTTGCAGGCCGTCCGCACCAGCGGCGCCTTCGAAACGCGCACCACGACGCTGATCGCGGGCAACGCCGCCGCGCTCGAACAGCGCAAGGTCGTCGCCGAAGCCCAGAGCGCGATTCGCGAGGGCGCGGTCAGTGCGCTCGCGTCCGCATCGGGCGTCGATCTCGATAGCGAAGCGGTCGACCTGCTGCGCTTTCAGCAAGCCTATCAGGCGTCGAGCCGAGTCATCCAGACCGCGCGCGACACGCTGCAAACCATCCTCGATATCCGGTAACGCCCATGCAGATCGCGACCAGCCTCTTCTACGATCGGTCCTCGGTATCGATGAATGCGCTCGCCGCGAAAGCGGAGGCGTTGCAGAACCAGATCTCGACCGGCGTCAAATTGACGGCGCCGTCGTCGGACAGCGCGGCGTATCAGCGGCTTGCCGGGATCGCGCGCGATACTGCCAACGACACGGTATATGCTGCCAATCTGGGCACGGCCGAATCTGTGCTTAAGCAGGGCGATACCAGCCTGACCGCGATCACCGACCAGATGCAGAGCGCGACCGAGCTGGTGACGCAGGCGAAGACCGGCACGCTGAACGCGGCGAACCGCAAGGCGATCGGCGAGCAGATCGCCGGCATCGTGTCGACGCTGACCAATCTCGCCAACGCCAAGGACGCGCGCGGGCAGGAGCTGTTCGGCGGCGGTAACGGCGCGCCCGCGGTGGCCACCGACGGCACCTATGCGCTGGCCGCGAAGCCCGTGTCTGGCATCCCGATCGGCGACGGCCAGTCCGTCCAGGCGAACGAAACCGCCGCGCGCGTCTTCACCGTCGGCGGCAAGGCAAAGGCCGATGGCAGCATCGAGGGCGGCACCAATACGCTCGCCATGCTGTCGGCGATCGCGACCGCGCTGCAATCGGACGACTTCAAGGCGAGTTCGCTCGATACGTCGCTTGCCGACATCAGCGCGGCATCGGACCAGGTGTCGACGGTCCAGGCGTCGCTCGGTGCGCGTGCCGCCCGCGTCGATCTGGAGACGTCGCGGCTGACCGATGTCGCCGCGGATCGTGAAGCCACTCGGTCGGGGCTCGAGGATACCGACATCACCACAACGGTGGTCGAGTTGCAGAAGACGATGACGATCCTGTCGGCCACTCAGGCGAGCTTCACCAAGCTCTCGGCGCTGTCGTTGTTCGATTATCTGCGCTGAGACCCGCTTGGTAACGGCTTGGCTACCAAATCCGGTTAACGCTGGCGCTACGTTACCACCGTAATCGGTCCAGGGGGAATTTCGCACACCATGTTTCCGGTTATCGGCATCGTCGTCCTGCTCGTCATGGTGTTTGGCGGATTCGCTTTCACCGGCGGCGCGCTCGGCCCCGTCATGGAGGCCATCCCGCACGAGATGTTGATCATCGGCGGTGCCGCCGCCGGCGCGCGGATCATCGGCAATTCGGGCAAGGAACTGAAAGGTCTCGGCGCCGGACTGGGCAAGGTCTTCAAGGGGCCGAAGTACAAGAAGCAGGATTATCTCGACGTCATCTTCCTCGTCAGCAAGCTGATGAAGATGCTGCGGATGGACGGGCCGATCGCGCTCGAGCCGCATGTCGAGGATCCGCAATCGTCCGCGGTGTTCGCCGAATATCCCAAGCTGTTGAAGGACAAGGCGCTCGTCAACCTGATCGCCGACACGCTGCGGCTCGTCGTGGTGTCGTCGGGCACGCTCGACGTGCACGCGGTCGAGGAGGTGATGGATCACTCGATCAAGACGCATCACCACGAGGAAGAGGCGGCACACGGCACGCTGGCCAGTCTCGCCGACGCGTTGCCGGCGCTCGGTATCGTTGCGGCGGTGCTCGGCGTGGTGAAGACGATGGGCTCGATCGACAAGCCGCCGTCGATCCTGGGCGCGATGATCGGCTCGGCACTGGTCGGGACTTTCATGGGCGTGCTGCTCGCCTACGGTATCGTCGCGCCGCTCGCCAACCGCTTGAAGCAGGTGCTCGATGCCGATGCGTCGATCTACGACGTGGTGAAGCAGATCATCATCGCCTCGCTGCACGGCCACCCGCAGCCGCTGGTGATCGAGGCCGCGCGCTCGGGTATCGCGCACAAGAACCAGCCGGGCTTCGCCGAAGTCTTCGATGGCTTGCGAGGCAAGTAGCAGGTGGCCGCGCGCGCACCTCACGGGACGAACCAGCCCCCCAAGGTCATCGTCAAGAAGATCTATATCGAGGGGCATGGCGGCCATCACGGCGGCGCGTGGAAAGTCGCGTATGCCGATTTCGTGACCGCGATGATGGCGTTCTTCCTGCTGTTGTGGATCGTTGGCGCGACCACCGAGAAACAGCGCAAGGGCATCGCCGATTACTTCGCGCCGACCATCCTCAACACGCGCTCGCTCGGGATCGGCGGCGGTGGACTGTTCGGCGGCGAATCGATCCTCGACAAGAACCGCATCGGGCCGAAGCCGGGCCAGACCAGCATGGCGCAACTCGCGATTCCCGATGCCGGGCTTGGAGGACCTTCGGCGGGGACGGGGCCAAAGGGATCGCTGAAAAGCCGCGACGCGCTGACCAAGGAAGACCAGAAGAACTTCCAGGCGTTGCGGCGCCGCGTGCTCGGCGAGATGTCCGGCAATGCCAAGCTGTCGCGCCTGCAAAGTCATGTCCGGTTCGTCCCGACGCAAGATGGCATGCGGATCGACCTGGTCGACGACGCGGACTATTCGATGTTCGCGCTGGGCACGACCGCGCTCGATCCGGAGGCTGCGGCGCTGATCGGGATGATCGCCGGATCGGTGCAGAACCTGCAGAACCCGATCATGATCCGCGGCCATACCGACAGCGTACCGTATGGCGATCCGCGCGCGATGAACAACTGGATGCTGTCGTCGGGCCGCGCCGAGGCGACTCGCCGCAGGCTTTTGTCCGGGGGCACGCCGGAAGCGCGGTTCGAACGGATCGAAGGCGTCGCGGACCGCGAACCGCTGGTCGTGAACGATCCGACCGATCCGCGGAACCGCCGGGTAGCGATCACATTGCTCTATCGACGCGGTGTATTCGGCAAGTAGCGTCTTGTATTGCGGTGCCGATGGCGGCCGTTCTGAAGCTGTCCTACACGGATGTAGGATTCGTGAGGCCCGCGATGTCGACACGTGATCTTCCAGGCTCGCTGTTCTTCGACGGTGACGCATGGTTCGATAACGAAACTCAGCGTTTCAATTTACATCGCTAATAGTGGAGCCCGAAAGACTCCGGGCCCAGCGTAGGTTTTGTTATTGAAGCGCGATTTCGGCGCTGGCGTTTTTCATCCAAACGCGCTCGAACGAAAAGGGGACCGACGTCACAAGACGTCGGTCCCCTTTCAACGACGGTCACGCAACCAATTACTCGGCAGCGGCAGTTTCCGTCTTGCGCTTGCGGGCTGCCGGCGGGGTTGCCGCACCGTCGGTCTTGCGCGGACCGGGCTTGCGACCCAGGCCGATCTTCTTCGCCATCGCGCGACGGCTCTCCGAATAATTCTCGGCGACCATCGGATAGTCCGGCTTCAGGCCGTAACGCTCGCGATACTCGGCGGGCGTCATGCCGTGCGTCGCGAGGTGACGACGCAAGGTCTTGTACGACTTGCCGTCGATCATCGAGATGATGTGATCCTTCGACGCGAGCGACTTCCGCGATGAGACCGCAGGCGTATATTCGGTTGCGGCTTCGACCGGTGCGGCCTCGGTCGATGTTCCCAGCAATGCCGAGACGGTGTCGTGCATCTTGCCCAGGAAGGCAGGAACGTCTTCAGCCGAGCTGCGCGTATTCGGGTTCCCGAGCCAAGCAATCGTGAGCTCGGTCGCGAGTTCGACAGCGTTCAGGTCGGTGTTATCTTCGGGCATGTTCAACTCCATTATGTTCGGTCGCCGTAACCGGCTCCGACATTACGATCAACCACTCAACGGCTAAATAGTGGCAATATATTGTAAAAACGAACATGGAGTATGTCTGGCAGGACATTGCGGGCATTTAAATTGCTTTGGATCACTATCGGCCACGCTTGCACGTGCGTGAACGCGGGACGACGCCGCAGTTTCCGAATAATTGCGCAGACCGGCGATATGTAGAAGAAATTATCTGTTCGAGGCCGGCATCATGGTAAGATGACGATCGTTAATCGAGCGTGCGGATGCGTTCACGCCAAGCTTACCCGTCCGCCCGCGTGACGTTCCAGTCGTCCGCCCAGTTCCAGTTCCAGCAACACCATCTGCACCACTGCCGGCGCGAGGTGCGATTGCCGGATCAACTCGTCGATCACGACGGCTACTGGGCCGAGCAAGCTTTCGATACGGCGTCGATCGGTGTCGGTTGCATCCTGAGGCGGTGCGCCCGCGTACGCGTCTATCGGCGAGCGGACCGAGCGCGGGTCGAACGGGCGGATCTGTTCGAGGATGTCTGACGCCGACTGCACCAGGGTAGCGCCTTCGCGGATCAGGAGGTTGCAGCCTTGCGCGCGCGGATCGAGGGGGCTGCCGGGAACGGCCATGACTTCGCGGCCGGATTCGTTGGCGAGGCGTGCGGTGATCAGCGAGCCGGACTTGGGGACGGCCTCGACCACGACCGTGCCGATCGCGAGGCCGGCGATGATGCGGTTGCGCGAGGGGAAGTTGCGCGCCTTGGGCTCGGCGCCGGGCGGCTGTTCGGCTAGCAGCAGGCCCTCGGAGGCTATGCGCTCCTGCAGTTCCGTGTTGTCGGGCGGGTAGGCGATATCGATACCGCTCGCGATCACGCCGATCGTGCCGCCGCTAGAGCCGCTGCCCAGCGCGCCGATATGCGCGGCGGTGTCGATGCCGCGCGCCAAGCCCGAGACGATCGTGGTGCCTTCCTCGGCGAGTTGCAGCGCCAGTTGGCGGGCGAAGCGGCAAGCGGCAGCGGAGGCGTTGCGCGCGCCGACCATCGCGATGCAGGGGCGAGTTGCAAGGGCTAGGTCACCGCGGAAGATCAGCGCGGGCGGAGCCGTCTCGATCTCGGCGAGCAGGCGCGGATAGCCGGGATCGTCGACGAAGAGGTAGCGCGCGCCGAGTTTGGTGGTGGTGGCGATTTCGCGTTCGACGACCGCGATGTCGGCGATCCGCGGAATTCGTCCGCCGCCGCGCCCGGCCAGCATCGGGAGCGCATCGATCGCGGCGTCGGCGCTGCCGAAGCGGGCGATGAGGTGGCGATAGGTGACCGGTCCGATCCCGGTCGTGCGGATGAGCCGAAGTCGTGCGACCGTCGGGTCAGTCACTCGGTTGCCGGCTGGCGCCACCGATGCGCGGCTCGGTGCCCGTGAACAGACGCTCGACATTCTCGCGGTGTTTCCACAGCACGATCAGCGCGAGCGCGAGTAACAGCAGGACAAGGTCGAAACGCCCGAACACCGCGGCTGCTAACGGTGCGCTGAGCGCCGCTGCCATCCCCGCGACAGACGATATGCGCAAGCTTCCCAGCAGGCCCAGCCAGACGACCGCGTAGACCAGCCCGAGCGGCCAGTGGAGCGCGACCACGATGCCCATCAGCGTGGCAACGCCCTTGCCGCCGCGGAACTTGAGCCAGACGGGATAGCAATGGCCGATGAATGCACCGGCAGCGGCGAGCAGCGAGTCGCCGGGTAACAGGTGCGCGACCAGTAGGACTGCGACCGCGCCCTTTGCCATGTCGAGCAGCAAGGTCGCGGCGGCCAAGCCCTTGCGGCCGGTGCGCAGGACATTGGTCGCGCCGATATTGCCCGAGCCGATCGTGCGCAGATCGCCGGCCCCGCCTGCTCTTGTCAGGATGACGCCGAACGGGATCGAGCCGAGCAGATAGCTGAGCACGAGCGATAGCGTGGGCGCGACCCAGAGAATTTCCGTGTGCAAGAATGTCCCCCGTTCCGGACCTGCTATAAACGACGCGGGGCGGACGGCAAATGGACCGTGCGCTCCGCGGGGATGACGGGTGTAGTTGGGGTGATGACATGCGCTTGTCGCTGGCGACGGGATCGGTAAGGCAGCGTCATGGACCACCGCCCTATCCTGTTCTTCGATTCCGGTGTCGGCGGGTTGTCGATCGTCGGCCCCGCGCGCGCCGCTCTGCCCGATGCGCCATTCGTGTATGCGGCCGACTCGGCAGGCTTTCCCTATGGTACCAAGACCGAGGCGGAAATCGCGGCGCGGGTGCCGGTGTTGCTGGGGCGGCTGGCAGAACGGTATCGGCCGCGGTTGATCGTGATCGCGTGCAACACCGCCTCGACCATCGCCCTGCCGGTGGTCCGAGCGGCGCTCGACCTGCCGGTGGTCGGGACGGTGCCCGCGATCAAGCCCGCCGCTTTGCTTTCAAGAACGCGGACGATCGGCGTGCTGGGGACCGAGGCGACCGTGCGGCAGGCGTATGTCGACGATCTCGCGGCACGGTTCGCGGGGGACTGTACCGTGCTGCGCTACGGGTCGGCGGCGCTGGTCGAGATGGCGGAAGCCAAGCTACATGGTCGTACCGTGGCGCCGGAGCGCTATGCCGCGGTACTGGACGGACTGTTCTCGCAAGCCGGCGGCGAGCGGATCGACGTGATCGTCAACGCGTGCACGCATTTTCCGTTGGTCGAGGCTGAGCTCGCAGCCGCCGCTCCCGGCGTAGCGTTCGTCGATGGCGGACCGGGGATCGCAAGGCGGATCGTGCATCTCATGCAGTATCAGGCATGGGGCGGCGCTGGCGATGGAGTCGCGGTGTTCACGCGGCTCGGTGACGACGAACGAGGCTTGGCACCGGCGTTGGCCGCGCGCGGTTTCGGGACGATCGAGCAACTCTGACTCCGGCCGTGGGACAATATGCCCGCTTGCGTCGCCGGTGCTTCGTGGCAATGTGCTCGCAGGATGGGGAAAGCGATCACCGTAAGAGCGGTATTGCGCTGGAAACGAGTGGAAGCGAGGCGTAGTGCCCAAAGTCATGATTACGGACAGCACCAGCGGCCAGGATATCGGCCCGCGAGTCGATTATTCGCGCGTGTTCACGCAGGCGATCGACCGGTTGCATGCCGAGGGCCGCTACCGCGTGTTCATTGACATCCTGCGCAACAAGGGCGCCTTCCCGAACGCACGCTGCTTTGCCGGGCATAACGGGCCGAAGCCGATCACGGTGTGGTGCTCGAACGATTACCTCGCGATGGGCCAGCACCCGAAGGTGATCGCGGCGATGGAAGAGGCGCTGCACGACGTCGGAGCGGGCTCGGGCGGCACGCGCAACATCGGCGGCAACACGCATTACCATGTCGATCTCGAAGGCGAGCTTGCCGACCTGCACGGCAAGGAAGCGGCGCTGCTGTTCACCAGCGGGTACGTCTCGAACGAGGCGACGCTGGCGACGCTGGCGAAGGTCCTGCCGGGTTGCATCATCTTTTCGGACGAGCTGAACCACGCATCGATGATCGCAGGCATTCGCAATTCGGGCTGTGAGAAGCGGGTGTTCCGCCACAACGATCTTGCGCATCTCGAGGAGTTGCTGGCGGCGGAAGATCCCGCGGCGCCGAAGCTGATCGCGTTCGAGAGCGTCTATTCGATGGAGGGCGACATCGCGCCGATCTCCGCGGTGTGCGACCTCGCCGACCGGTACAACGCGCTGACCTATTGCGACGAAGTACATGCGGTCGGGATGTACGGCGCGCGCGGCGGCGGCATTTCGGAGCGGGACGAGGTCGCGCACCGGATCACGATCCTCGAGGGCACGCTCGGCAAGGCGTTCGGCGTCATGGGCGGCTATATCGCCGCCGATCGCACCATCGTCGACGTGATCCGCAGCTATGCGCCGGGGTTCATCTTCACGACGTCGCTGTCGCCGGTGCTCGTCGCGGGCGTGCTCGCGAGCGTGCGGCATCTGAAGGCGTCGAGCGTCGAGCGCGAGGGGCAGCAGGCGTCTGCCGCGATGCTGAAGGCGATGCTTAAGGACGCGGGGTTGCCGGTGATGCTCGGCGATACGCATATCGTGCCGTTGATGGTCGGCGATCCGGTCAAGGCGAAGAAGATCAGCGACGTGCTGCTCGCCGAATACGGCGTGTACGTGCAGCCGATCAACTATCCGACCGTGCCGCGCGGGACCGAGCGGCTGCGGTTCACGCCGGGCCCTGCGCATACCGAGGCGATGATGCGCGAGCTGACCGATGCGCTGGTCGAAATCTGGAGCCGGCTGAACCTTCGCAAGGCTGCATGAAGTCGTGATCGGCGTCAGTCGATCGTAATGGTTTCGCTGGTTTCGGGAACAGCGAACGGTTCGCCGAAGCCGACCGAATAGAAACGGGTATAATCGCCCTCGACCGGTTCCGCGTAAACATGAATGATCGACCGGTTGCCATCGACGACCCAGTAATGCGGGATGCCGCCTTCGGCATAAGCCAAGCGTTTCAGCGTTGTATCGCGCGCGGCCGATGTTTCCGCGACTTCTATGACAAGCAGGAAATCGCTGGCGACCAGCAGGCGGTTTTCCCCGGGCGTTTCAAGTAGAACGGCTACGTCGCAACCAAGTACGGTGTCGTTGCCGAGATCGACCCCGACCTCACCGACGATTCTCGACTCAGCGAAAAGACGCGACAGGCGAATGGCGATCTTGGCCTGACGCGAAGCGTGCGCGAACATGGGTGAATTCATCCGAACGAGTTCCCCGTCGACCAGTTCGACTTTCATGTCGTCGAACGCGCCGGACTCACCCATGCGCAGGAACTCGGCGGTCGTAAAACGCGCAGTGGCCTGCTGATCGGTGCGGAGAATAACGGCGGATTTATTCATAGCCGATTAGTACCATGAAATCGGCATGGTCGCG
>JAYVRZ010000072.1:0-26503 GCA_043775965.1 Sphingomonas sp. | reverse complement strand
CACTGGTCGCTGCGTTTGCGACGATGCTGGCCGTGGGCCATGTGTCCGAACGTCGCGCGATCGCTGCCGCGCGCGCCCGCGCGCAGGTCGACGCCCGGTTGCGCGCTGCCCTGCTCGACAGCGAAGTCGCGCGGTTCCGCCTGCTCCCGTTCACGCTGGCCGACGACCGAGACGTTATCGCCGCGATCGATGGCCAGGTAACCGCCCGGCGCGCGCTCGACCGCAAGCTCGAAGCGCTGGCGCATGCGATCGGTGCGCCTGCCATCTACGTCGTCGGATCGAACGGGATCGCGATCGCGTCGAGCAACTGGCGTTCGCCGACCAGCTTCGTCGGCAGCAACTACAATTTTCGCCCCTATTTCGGCCAGGCGCAGCGCCAGCGCGAGGCCAGCCAATATGCGCTCGGCACCGTCAGCCGCCGCCCCGGTCTCTATCTCGCGCCGCTCACTCCCAATCGCGGCGCGGTCGTGATAAAGCTTGAATTCGACCGGATCGAACGCGAATGGGCGCAGGCGGGCGGCATCTCGCTGGTGCGCGATCCGCTGGGCGTGGTGCTTGTGACCAGCCGGCCGAGCTGGCGTTTCACCGCCACCCGCCCGCTGTCGCCGTCGGATGCACGACGATTTCGCGCCGAGACGCGGGCGCCCGCTGCGGCGCTGTCGCCGTTGCCACTGGTCGGCTCGGTGGGCCGCGACACAGTCTCGGGCGCCGGGTCTCTGTTCGTGTCGGGAACGGTAGCGACTGCCCAACCCGGCTGGCGCCTGACCGTGCTCGCGCCGATCGACGCCGCCGCGGCGTCGGCACGACGGGTCGGCCTGCTCGCCGCGCTGGCGACGATCGCACTTGCCGCGCTTGTCTGGAGCCTGCGGCAACGCGTGACGGTCGCCCGACGTCATACCGCCGACCTGGAACAGGCGGTCGTCGACCGGACCGCGGACCTGCGCCGCGAAATGGCAGACCATGCCGAGAGCGAGGCGCGCGCCGCCGACCTGCGCGAGGGCCTGCGCCAGGCGAACCGCCTCGCGACGCTCGGCCAGGTCACCGCAAGCGTCGCGCACGAAACCGCGCAACCGGTCACCGCGATCCGCACCTATGCGGTGTCGAGCGCGACGCTGCTTGATCGCGGTGCGCTCGACGACGTGCGCGCCAATCTCACCGCGATCGGGCGCCTGGCAGACCGGATCGCCGCGTTGACGGACCAGCTGCGCGGGTTTTCGCGGCGTCAGTCGGGACCGGTGCGGCCGATCGCGGTGTCGGACGTGCTGGAGGGCGCGATGCTCATCATGAAGGACCAGTTGCGCGGAATCGCCTTCTCCGTGCCCGTGGTCGATCCCGGCCTGGCGGTGGTCGGCGGCAGGGTACGGCTCGAGCAGGTGCTGGTCATCCTGATCCAGAATGCCGTTGAGGCCGTCACGGGGGGAACCTCGCCCTGGATCACGCTCGATCTCGTCGCGGAGGCGGCGGTCGTCCGCCTGATCGTCAGTGATTCCGGTCCAGGCATCGCCACCGACGTGGCGGCGCGGCTGTTCACGCCGTTCGCGACCAGCCGGCCGCAGGGTCTGGGGCTCGGACTGGTCATCGCACAGGACATCATGATGGATTTGGGCGGCTGGCTGCGGCTTCTCCCGTCGGACGCGGGCGCCGTGTTCGAAATCGGGATGCGGCGCGCATGACGGCCATGGTCGCCCTGATCGACGACGACGACGATCTGCGGACCGCGACTGCGCAGTTCCTGTCGCTCCACGGTTTCGAGGTCCGCCCGTTCGCCGACGCGATTTCGGCGCTCGCGGTGCTCGATGCGAACTTTCCCGGAATCGTGATCACCGACGTTCGCATGCCGGGGATGACCGGGATCGAGCTCTTCGAGATCCTTCAGGATCGCGATTCCGAACTGCCGACGATCCTCATCACCGCCCATGCCGAGATCCAGATGGCGATCACCGCCATCCAGTCTGGCGCATGGGATTTCCTGACCAAGCCCTTCGCGCCCGAGGCACTGATCGCCGCCGCGACCCGCGCGATGAAGGCGCGCGACCTGACACTCGAAAATCGCCGGCTTCACGCAGCGGCCGAGGCAGACGCCGGTGAGGCATTGCTGGGCGACGCACCCGCCATCGTCCGGCTGCGCAACATGATTCCGATGCTGGCGGACGCGGCGCTGGATCTGGTCATCGAAGGCCAGTTCGGGACGGGCCGGGAACATTTCGCGCGCCTCGTCCACCGTGCTGGCCGGCGTTCGCGCCATCGTTTCCTGAAGATCGACTGCGCGACGGTCACCTCTGCGTTGCTCGAGCGCGACCTGTTCGCCCGCAACGGCGTGATCGCGCGCGCGCATCGCGGCACGGTTTTCCTCGACAATCTGTCGCGGGCAAGCGTCGAGCTTCAGGACCAGCTGGTGCGCTTTGCCGAAACGCGCGCGGTGGCGCTGGAAAGCGTGGACCCGGATCCGATCAATGTTCGGATTATCGCATCGATCGACGAGGGAGCGCGAGAGCAGGTCTCGAACCCGCTGTACCAGCTTCTCGCCGGCGTGCCGCTGCGCATGCCGCCGCTGGCTGAGCGGATCGCCGACGTGCCCCTGCTGCTCGCGCATTTCATGGCCATCGCGGCCAGGCAGCATAATGTCGCGATACCGCCCCTGTCCGATCACCTTCGCCGGATCGCCGCTCGCACATGGCCCGGCAACGTCCTGGAGCTCGCCAAGACGGCCGAGCGAATCTGTCTGGGACTGGACGCCGACCCTATCGGAGAGTCTGGCGCCGGAGGTGCTGGCGCCGCGGATACCGGAGCGACCGAGCCCTTGACGGCTAGGCTGGACGCCTTCGAACGCGCGGCGATCATCGACGCCGTAACGACGACCGACGGGGGGATTGCCGGCGCAATCGAGGCGCTCCAAATTCCCCGCAAGACCTTCTACTATCGCGCAAAGCGGCTCGGCATAGATTTGCGACTGCTTCGCTCGACCAAGTAGATCTAAGCTCACCGCAAATCCCCCGCCCGTCGCGCGCGATGCCGACGCAAGGGGTGTCCGTCCACGGGGAACCGACCGGCGTTCACGCCTCCCGTTGACGCGGTGCAGCATCGCCTCTACCAGCCCGCGCTCCCAAGCAGCTCAGCCCGATCCGGCGCAGCCATACTCAGCGCTGGAGGCGCAGCTTGACCATGACCACGACGTTTGCCGATCTCGCCCTTGCGCCCGTTTTGCTGCAGGCGCTAACGGAAGAAGGCTATGTGAGCCCTACGCCTATTCAGGAACAGTCGATCCCGCTGTTGCTGCAGGGCCGTGACATGCTCGGCATGGCACAGACCGGCACGGGCAAGACCGCCGCATTCGCGCTGCCGCTGCTGCACCGCCTGGCTGCGGATCCCCGCCCTGCGCCCAAGGGCGGCGCGCGCGTCCTGGTTCTCGCCCCCACGCGCGAACTGGTGTCGCAGATCGCCGCCGGCTTCGAGAGCTTCGGTCGCCATTTGAAGCCGAGCGTGATGACGATCTTCGGCGGCGTCAGCCAGTTCCACCAGGTCAATGCTCTGAAGAACGGCGTCGACATCATCGTCGCCGCCCCCGGGCGATTGCTCGACCTGATCGAGCAGGGCCTTTGCGACCTCTCCGCGCTCGAGGCGCTGGTGCTGGACGAAGCGGACCAGATGCTCGACATGGGTTTTGCCAAGCCGATCGAGCGGATCGTGTCGATGCTGCCGAAGGATCGGCATACGTTGCTGTTTTCGGCGACGATGCCCAAGTCGATCGCCGCGCTCGCCGAGAGCCTGTTGCGCGATCCCGCGCAGGTCCAGATCGCGCCGCCGTCGACCACCGTCGACCGGATCGCCCAGTCGGTGATGTTCCTCGACGCGACCAACAAGAAGGCGGCATTGCTGGATCTGCTGCGGACCCCCGATATGGGCCAGGCGGTCGTCTTCACGCTGCAGAAGAACATCGCCAACGAAGTCTGCGCATTCATCAGCGAGGCCGGTATTACAGCCGAGGCTCTGCATGGCAACAAGTCGCAAGGTCAGCGCGAGCGTGCGCTCGATGCCTTCCGTGCCGGCGCCGTGCAGGTCCTGGTGGCGACGGATATCGCGGCCCGCGGCATCGACGTCGATACCGTGACGCACGTCTTCAACCACGATCTGCCCAGCCTGCCGGAAGCCTATGTCCACCGCATCGGCCGCACCGGTCGCGCCGGGCGTAGCGGCTATGCCGTCACATTGTGCGATGCCGACCAGCGCGCGTGGCTGCATGACGTGGAGCGGACGATCGGTCGTACCCTGACCGTGCAGGACGATCACGAATGGCATTGCGAAGTGGCGCGCCACTCGACCAAGCGCGCGCCGATCCTGGGCGGCGGCCCGGTCAAGCAGGTCAAGCCGGTACAGGAGCGCGTGCGCAAGGTCTGGACCGAGGAAGAGAAGATCGCCGCACGAAAGGCCGCGATGGCCGCCTGAGCGGGCGCCGGATCGGGACGCCGTCCGCAATAGTCGGACGGCTCCTGGTTTAGTTGAGATTCGGACCCGGCCGGAGGGCGATCATGATCTCCCGCGCAAGTCTGCCGCCCTCGCGGTGCTCGTCGTGCAGTTGCCGGCGGTGCATCAGCATCACGCGGCGCTTGATCGCGGGACGGGTCAGCGGGATCAGCTGGATTTCGCGGCTGCGGCTTCCCTGCGTGTAGAGGCGCGGCATGATGCCGACCGCGAGGCCGCTGCGCACCAGGCCGTAAAGCGACTCGACCTGGTCCACGCGGTAGCGCGACGACGGCACCAGTCCGCTGTCGTGCAGCGCCGCGGTCGCCAGTTCGCCGATGCTGCCCCCTGCGAAGTGGATGATCTCGCTTCCGCCAAGCGCGCTCCACGGTTGCCGGCTGGCGTTTGCAAGCGGGTGCCCTTTGGCGACCACCAGCAGCAATTCGTCCTCGACGACCAGCTGTGTCTCCAGGCCGTCCAGATTGCCCGAGGCCACGCCGACGATGATGTCGTAAACGCCCGTGCGCAAGCCATCGAGCAACTCGTCGCTGCGCCCGTCGGCTATGTGGACGATGACGTCGGGTCGGCTCGCGCACACCGTCGCCACCGCCTGCGCGACCATCGCCACTGCCGAGGGCATCACGCCCAGCCGCACCGTCGTGCGTTCGCGCACGATCACCGCGTGCATGTCGACGAACGCGTTATGCGCCGTCTTCAACAGGCGTTCGGCGTGCGGCATCAGCAGCCGGCCATGCTCGGTCAGCGAAACCTTGTGGGTCGTGCGGTGGAACAGCGTGATGTCCAGCCGCTGCTCAAGCTGGCGGATCGTGGCGCTCAGCGCCGGCTGCGAAACCGACAGCTCCTCGGCCGCGCGGCTGAAATTGCCGGTATGCGCGACCGTCACCAGGCAGCGGATCTGGCGTAGCGAAATCATCCGCAGGTTCGTCGCGATCGCATCCGGCCTGGTCATGACTGCTCCTGTCCGAGATCGCGTGGTTATAACCAAAGCTTATGAACAGATAGAATCAAAATCATTCCGCTGGCGCCGCAACCGTCATAATCCCGTAACGTCCATCGATTGCCCCGACTGAGAGCGCGACGACGGATGGGGGGATGACACCCGGTCGCACGCAAGCGACGGCATATGGCTCGCGCAGGAAACACCTTCGCCGTGGAGTGGGAAAACCCGCCCTGGCCCTATGATATTTCCCGCGTCGAGGGTCCAGGCCTTCTGCGTGGCGCAAAGGGGTTCGTCTATGGTCACCGCATTCGCTTCGTCACGCTCGCTCGCCGTCCTCCGGACACTCTCGCCAGCTTCGCCCGTGGCACTCGCCGTGGCGCTGTGCTGGACTGCCCCGGTTGCGGCGCAGGACATGCCTGCGCAGGCCGATCCCGCGTCCCCTGTTGCTGCAACGGCCCCCGTTCCCGTTACGGACGACGCAATCGTCGTTACCGGCTCGCGCATCCGCAGCCCTAACGCGACCAGCATCAGCCCGATCAATTCGGTCGGTGGTGCGGAGATCCAGCAGCGAGGCGCGACCCGGGTCGAGGACCTGATCAATTCCCTGCCCCAGGCCTTTGCCGACCAGGGCGGCGGCAATCGTGGTGGCACGGTCGGCGCCAGCGGCACCGCGACCGTCAATCTGCGCAATCTCGGCAACCAGCGCACGTTGGTCCTGATCGACGGCCGTCGCCTGATGCAGGGCGACCCCGCGCGATCCGCCGCGCAGGCCGCCGACATCAACAACGTCCCCGCCGCGCTGATCGACCGGATCGACATCGTCACCGGCGGCGCCTCCGCCGTCTATGGCTCGGACGCGTTGGCGGGCGTCGTCAACTTCGTGATGAAGCGCAATTTCGAAGGCGTCCAACTCGATGCGCAGGCCGGGTTGTTCACCCATGACAACCACAATTCGATCCGCTCGGTCGCGACCGCAGCGAACCAGACGCCCTATACCGGCAACAACGCGGATGGCGGCCAGCAGACGCTGTCGCTGACGTTCGGCAGGAACTTTGCCGAGGGTCGCGGCAACGTGACCGCGTTCGTCGGCTATCGCAGCATCGACGGCGTCGGCACCAACGAGCGCGATTTCTCAACCTGCAACCTGACCGCCGCCGTCGCCGGCTATAGCTGCACGCTGTCGAGTGCGACCAACCCGGCTCAGTTCCAGTTGACCAACCCGACCACCGGCGCGGTACGCGGCAGCTATACGGTGGACGCGACCACGGGCAATTCGCTGCGCACCTATCGGACCAGCGACGGCTTCAACAACGGCAACACCTACGATCTCCAGTCGCCCGACCAGCGCTACAATGCCGACCTGTTCGCGCATTACAAATTCTCGGATGCGGCCGAAGTATACGGCGAATTCATGTACATGCGCGACAAGGCCGACGTGAAGCTGTCGCCGACCGCGACCTTCTCGGTGCCGTACAGCGTCAATTGCTCGAACCCGTATCTGTCGGCGCAGGAACGCAACCTGATCTGCACGTCGGTCGGCCTGACTACCGCGCAGAACGCGACCGTCATCGTGTCGCAGCGCAATGCCCAGGGCGGATCGCGCCACGATTATACCAGCCACACCTCCTATCGCGGGGTCGGCGGCGTCCGCGGCGACATCGCGTCCAACTGGCATTACGACGTCTACGGCCAATATGGCCGCACCGAGTATGATTCGCGCCTGACCGGCGATTACTCGCTCGCCAAGTTCGGCAACGCGTTGCGCGCGGTCACCAACGCGAGCGGGCAGATCGTCTGCGAATCCGCGCTGAACGGCAGCGATCCCGCCTGCGTGCCGATCAACATATTCCAGACCGGCGGGATCACCACGGCCGCGCTCGATTATGTGCAGAACACCGTCCGCCGCACCGGCTACACCGAGGAGGCGATCGCCAGCGCGTCGCTCACCGGCGACCTCGGCATCGTCAGCCCATTTGCCACCCACGGCATCGGCGTCGCGATCGGCGCGGAATATCGCCACGAAAAGATCAGCTTCACTCCCGACACCTTCTACAGCAGCCGCGACGTCGCCGGGAATTCGGGCGGCGAATATCCGATCGACGGGTCGTTCGATGTGAAGGAGGTGTACGGCGAGGTCCGCGTACCGCTGATCGAGGACAGATGGTTCGCCAAGAGCCTGAACGTCGAGGGCGGCATCCGCTATTCGAGCTACAGCACGGCCGGCGACACGGTGGCGTTCAAGGCCGGCGGGGACTGGTCGCCGATCGGTGCGGTGCGGGTTCGCGGCAGTTTCCAGCGGGCGGTCCGCGCGCCCAACCTGGTCGAACTGTTCGGTCCGCAACGCCAGACGACGGCGAGCATTTCCGATCCGTGCGAAGGTGCCGCACCGCGCGCCACCGCCGCGCAATGTGCGCTGACCGGCGTCACCGCCAGCCAGTACGGCTTGATCGCCGCGGCAGCGGGGCAACAGTCCGGCGCGCTGGTCGGCGGTAACGCCGATCTCGATCCCGAGACGTCGAACACGAAGTCGTTCGGCGTGCAGGTCATGCCGCGCTTCCTGCGCGGGATCACCGCCACGGTCGATTACTTCAACATCGACGTGAAGAAGCTGATCACGACGGTCCCGGCGGGTATCACGCTCAGCCAGTGCATCACCACCGGTGTGTTCTGCGACCAGATCCTGCGCAACCCGGCGACGGGCTCGCTGGTCACCGGCGGCTATATCATTACCACCAGCGTCAATGCCGGCTATCTGAAGAGCACCGGCGTCGACCTGTCGCTCAGCGCCAACCAGGATCTGGGCGATCTGTTCGGCGGCAATCCGGGGCGGATCGCGCTCAACTTCTCGGGCACGCGGACCAACAAGTACGAGACGCAGATCCTGCCGGGCTCCGCGCCGTATCGCTGCGACGGCTATTTCGGTGTGACCTGCGGGCAGCCGATCCCGCGCTGGCGCCACCGCCTGCTCGCGACCTACACGACGCCCGACGGTGCATCGATCTCCGCCACGTGGCGCCACATCGGCGGCACCCGCAACGACAAGTCGAGCACGGCGACCTATCTCGCCGCCGCCTATCAGGCATACGACGCGAAGATCCCCACGGTCGATTATCTCGACCTCGCCGCGGCCATCAACGTCGCCAAGAGCTACACGTTTCGGGTGGGGATGAACAACGTGTTCGACAAGGATCCGCCGCTCACCGCCAGCACCGGAACGGGCCAGACCGCGAACGGGGCGTTCTATTCGGGCGTGTACGACGCGCTCGGCCGCTATGTGTTCGCCGGGGTCAGCGCGCGCTTCTGACCGACCACGGAAAAAGGCACGGACGATGATGATGCGGACAGTTTCGGCGCTCGCGATCCTGGCGGCGGCGGTGGTTGCGACCACCGCCGCCCCAAGTCTTGCGAAGATGGCCCCTGCAAGGGAAGCTCCGGCAAGGGCGACAGCGCCGGCCAAGACGCTCGTGTTCTTCGACAACGACTTTCTGGGCCCGGGTCAGAGCAATATCCAGGCGCTGATCCCGCTGCTGCGCAATCCGGACGTCGCGGTGATCGGGCTGGGCGTCGTGACCGGCGACCAATGGGCGACCGAGGCTACCGCCCATGCCCTGCGCTTCCTGGAGATCGCCAGGCGTACCGACGTGCCGGTGCACAAGGGCGCGTCGATGCCGTTGATCCGCAGCCAAGCCGAAATGAAGACGTGGGAAACCCGGTTCGGCGCCATCGCCTTCAAGGGCGCATGGAACGTGCCGCGACCCGGTCGGACCTATCATCCCGACCAGCCCGACCTGATCCCGCCGATGCCGGAGGGCGTCCCAAAGACCCCGGCGTCGCGAACCGATGCGGTACAGGCACTGATCGCCGCCGTCCGCGCGCATCCGGGGCAGGTCGTCGTGATCGCCGCAGGACCTCTCACCAACATAGCGATGGCAATCCGGATCGCCCCCGATCTACCCCATCTCGCCAAGGAAATCGTGTTCGAAGGCGGGCGGATTGATTCGCAGACCGACCGCGTCACCGGCAACGCGGACTATGCGACCGACTTCAATTTCCTGTTCGATCCCGAGGCGGCGCATATCGTGCTGACCGCGCCGTGGCAGCGGATCACGGTGCTGGAAAACGTCACCTCGCAGGCCAGGATGTCGCCCGAGGTCCTGGCACGCATCGACGATAGCAAGCCGGTCGGCGCGTATATCCGCCGATATGCCAGGCGTAACCAGCCGATGTGGGACGAGCTCGTCACTGCGGTCGCCGTCGATCGCAGCTTGGTGACCAAGGACGTCGTCGCACGAATGGACGTCGATCTGGCGCAGGGAGCCTCGTACGGCCGCGCGCAGGTGTGGAGCGAGGACATGGCGCCCAAACAGGGTGAGCAGCCGGTCCATATCGTCCTGTCCGTCGATGCCGATCGGTTCATCGATACTTACGTCGCGCAGGCGTCGAAATGATCGCCACGCTGCTCGAGCGCCGTTTCGCGCTGACCGCGCGCGGCACCACCGTCGGGCGGGAGGCGATCGCCGGCCTGACCAGTTTCCTCGCCGCCGCCTATCTGATCGTGGTGATCCCGTCGTTGCTGTCGAGTGGCGGGATGGACCGGGGCGCAGCGACCACCGCCGCCATCCTGGTGATGGCGATCGGCAGCGTCGCGATGGGGGCCTATGCCAATCTACCCTTCATCGTCGGCCCAGGCATCGGGGGTTCCGCGATCCTCGGCGTAACGCTGGCGCAGACCGATCAGATCCCGTGGCCGGTGGGCCTGGGCATCGCGATGATCTCGGGCCTCGCCTTCGTGGCGCTGACGCTGACCGGCGCGCGCGAACTGGTCGTGCGAATGATCCCGCCGCAGATCAAGCTGGGCCTCGGCGCGTCGATCGGTCTGTTCATCGCGCTGCTCGGATGCCGCGACGCAGGCATGGTCGCGGTCAACATCAAGTCGCACGCGCTGGCGCTGGGCGATTTTGGCCAGCCCGGCCCGATCGTGGCACTGATCGGGCTGGCCGTCGCGGTCGCGTTCCAGGCACGACGCGTGCCCGGCGCGATCCTCGCGGGCATCGCCGCGGCGACGATCGCAGGCATTCCGCTCGGGCTGACGACGCTGTCGGGCGCCGTGTCGCTGCCCCACGCACTGAACCCGGTCGCATTCAAGCTCGACCTGCTCGACGCGCTGACGCTGGCGGCGCTCCCCTATATGTTCGCGTTCTTTGCGGGCGAGTTCTTCTCGACGCTCGGCACGACGCTGGCGATCGGGGCGAAGGCGGGACTGACCGACGAACAGGGCAACCTGCCGGGGATCGAGCGCCCGTTCCTGGTGGATTCGCTGGCCGCGTCGCTGGGGCCGTTGATCGGTATCCCGGCCGGGACCGCGCTGATCGAATCCGCCGCGGGGGTCGAGGCGGGCGGGCGTACGGGCCTCACCCCGATCTTTGCGGCGTTGCTGTTCCTTTGCACGCTTGCGATCCTGCCACTGGCAATGGCGATCCCGCGTGAGGCGACCGCGCCCGCACTGATCCTGATCGGCATATCGATGCTGGCCACGATCCGCACCGCGCCGAGGCATGTCGAGGACGTCGAGCCCGGCAACGACACGCTCGATATGCTGCCGGCGATGACGATGGTCATCCTGACGCTCATCTCCAACAGCTTCGGCACGGGCATCGCAGGCGGACTGCTCACCCATGTCATCGTCCAGCTGCTCGCCGGTCGCATTCGCCAGGTGCCGATCGGGCTGCTGATCCTGGCCTTGCCGCTCGGCTATTATTTCTACACCGCCGCCACGGGACACTGATTTCCATGCCTCTTCCCAAACTCGGGTCCAATGCCGCGCCCAGGCTCGGTAACGTGCCCGCGTCGCCGATCGGCCGCACCGTCAGCGACGCACAACGCGCGTTCTTCCGCGCGATCCCGAAAGTCGAACTCCATTGCCACCTGCTGGGCGCAGTCCGCCACGCGACCTTTGCTGCACTGGCGCAAAAGCACGACGCGCCCGTGACGCGCGAGGAGATTGATCGCTTCTACCTGCGTGACGGCCGCCCGGTCGGGGTGCTCCACATCCTGCGCACGCTCGAGCAGCATATCCTGCTCGACCCGGCCGACTTCCACCGGATCGCATACGAGTATCTGGAGGATGCCGCCGCCGAGGGGGTGCGCCATGCCGAGTTCTTCTGGAACCCCACCGCCACGATCCGCGACACGCCGCTTGCCTATGCCGATCTCCAGGATGCGATCGTCGCAGCCATGGCGGATGCCGAGTGCGACTTCGGCATCACCGCGCTGCTGATCCCCAGCATCGACCGCGAAGCCGACCCCGCCGACGCGCTGACCATGGTTCGGGAGATGATCGCGCATCGCCATCCCGCGGTCGCCGGCATCGGCATCGACTACCGCGAGACGGATCGCCCGCCCGAACTCTTCGCCGAAGCCTTTGCCCTGGCGAAGCGCCACGGTCTGCGTGCCACCGCGCACGCCGGTGAATTCGGCATGCCGTGGACCAACGTGCAGACCGCGGTCGATCGACTGCACGTCGACCGGGTCGACCATGGCTATACGATCGTCGACAACCCCGCGCTCGCCACGGACTATACCGCGCGGGGGCTCGTCTTCACGGTGGTGCCGACCAATTCCTTCTACCTGCGCACGCTCGACCACGATCGCTGGGCGCTGGACCATCCGATCCGTCGGATGGCCGATCTCGGTCTGCGATTGCATCCGAACAGCGACGATCCGACGCTCCACAACGTCACGCCGGGTGGCGCTTGGGAACTGATGTATTCGCATCTCGGCTTCACGATCGCAGACCTGCGGGCAATGATGTTGAACGGCATCGGCGCCTCCTGGGCGGACCCGTCCGCCCGAGCGCGCTGGGCGGACGCATGGCCGGCAGAGTTCGACGCCCTCGCCGGAACCGCGGACTGGGTATGATCGAGGGCGCGACCGCACGCGTCGTCCGCCTCGCCTGGGCGGCGGCCGATGCGGCGCCCGCCGACGTCAGCCGGATGACCCGGCTCTGCATGCTCGACTGGTTCGGACTTGCGATCGCCGGCATGCGCGAACCGGTCGCGCGCATCCTGGCGGACACGATAGCGACCGAAGGCGCCAGCCCCGCCGCCACGATCCTCGGCATGGGTCGCCGGTTCAGCACGCGCCAGGCCGCCCTGGTCAATGGCGCGGCGGGCCATGCGCTCGACTATGACGACGTCAATCTGGCTATGCACGTCCACCCCACGACCGGGATCCTGCCCGCCGTCCTGGCGCTGGCGGAGGCACGCGGAGCCTCCGGCCCTATGGTCCTGAAGGCGTTCGTCGCGGGATACGAGGCAGCCGGCATGATCGGTGCCGCGATCGGTTCCAGTCACTACGAGCGGGGTTTCCACGCGACCGGCACGATCGGGACCTTCGGCGCTGCCGCGGCCTGCGCGTATCTGGTCGGGCTCGATCCTCCCGCAGCGACACGCGCGCTCGGCCTGGCCGCATCGCAGGCTGCCGGACTGAAGGCGCAGTTCGGGACGATGGCCAAGCCCATCCACGCAGGTCGCGCCGCCGAAGCCGGCGTGCAGTCGGCGCTGTGGGCGGAGGCCGGCATGACCGCACGCGAAGACATCCTGGAATGCCGCCAGGGCTTCGCCGCGACGCAGACCGACGGATTCGACGGGCTCGACGGGCTCGACGGGGACGCCATAGCCTGGACCGGATACCGGACCCTCGACAATCTGTTCAAGTTCCACGCGGCATGCTTCGGGACGCACGGTACGCTGGAGGCGATCGGCGCACTGCGCCGCGAGCATCGCTTCTCGTCCGACGATGTCGTCGCCGTCGAACTCACCGTTGACGCGGGCGCCGATGCAATGTGCAATATCGTCGAGCCGCGGACAGGTGGGGCAGCGAAGTTCAGCCTGCGTTTCAATGCCGCGCTCGCACTCGCCGGCCGCGACACCGCCGACATCTCAACCTACGCCGATGGCGTCACCGACGACCCGGTGCTCGTCGCCCTGGCCCGGCGCGTGACCGTCGTCCTCGCCGCGCCCGACTGGCCCGAGGATCTGACCCGCGTTCGCCTCGACCTTGCCGACGGGCGAACGCTGACGGCCGACCACGACGTCGGCGTTCCGCACGCGGATCTCCACGAACTGGCTCGTCGCCTGACCGCCAAGTTCCTGTCGCTTGCCACCGATCCGCACCGGGCGGCGAACCTGGCCGCCATCATAGCTGCGTTCGACGACGGCGGAGCCCACGATCCCGTCGCGCGTGCGTTCGCGTCCGTCTGACGTCCCGACGCGGTCGCATCGTCGCGTAGAAGATAGGCGATATCGATCGCTACCATCTGGATCATACCATCGCGCTGGGGCGTCGATGCCGCCATATGATGCGCAACTAGCGCGGCATGCCCCCACATAAGGACATCGACGATCTTCAATCTCATCCTCACCGTACCGAGCCTGTACGTCCTCGCGCGCACCGTCTGGCCCCTGACGTTGCCGTTGTGGGTGAAATGCGTCCTAACCCTCCTAATCCTCTCCGCTTCGCAATATCATTTCTGGAGCCGGCTCTCGTCGGGATCGGTGTTCGCGCCCGAGTTTCCCCGCCCCGTCGTCATCCTGTTCAATTGGGCGTTCGGCGCGATCCTGCTGCTCGCGGTGCTGCAGATCGCGCTCGATCTGGGTACGCTGGTCGCCGTCGTCACACGACGCGAGGCCGTTGGCCTGCCGGACGGAGTCCGCTACGTCATCGCGGGTGTAGCTGCGATCCTAGCCGCGATTGGTGTCGCCAATGCGATCCGCGTACCACCGATCAAAGATATCGACGTCGCGATCAAAGGACTGCCCCCACAGTTCGAGGGGTATCGGTTGCTCCAACTGACCGACCTCCACATCAGTCGCCTGTTCCCGGCGCGTTGGACACAAGCGGTGGTGGACCGAGCGAATGGTGCAGGCGCCGATCTGATCGTCGTCACGGGCGACTTTATCGACGGATCGGTCGCGATGCGCCGTGCGGACGTTGCACCATTGGGTGACCTGCGAGCACCGGACGGCGTCTACGCAATACCCGGCAACCACGAATATTTCTTCGAATACGATGCCTGGATGCGTCATCTTACCGAGTTGGGGCTGCACATGCTGCCAAACGCACATGCGGTCGTCGTGCGGGGCGCCGGACGGATCATACTCGCCGGCGTCACCGACCTGTCGGCACCGGCAAGCAACCATCCCGGGCCGAACCTCGCCGCAGCGCTTGCTGGCGCTCCCGCTGGAGCACCTATCCTCCTCCTCGATCACCAGCCAAAGCTCGCAAGACGCGCCGCGGCCCAGGGTGTCGCGCTTCAATTGTCGGGCCATACGCATGGCGGAATGATCATCGGCCTGGATCGGCTGGTCGCCCCTGCCAATAATGGCTTCGTATCGGGCGCTTACGCCGTCGATGGCATGACGCTCTACGTTAGTAACGGCACTGCGTTATGGCCAGGCTTCGCGCTTCGTCTGGGGCGACCGTCGGAGATCACGCGGATCACCCTGCGAGCGGCGCTGTAGACAATACCAGCTTATTTTTTCGGGGCAGATACTGGAAGTGCACGTTCGACGCGGCGTCTATGTTGGGCGGCCCATGACCGCTTGGCGAGCAGGAAGCGATAGCAGCGGTGGCCGCGCTCGGCGGCATCAACGGCCCGGCGACCCCGGTCGAGAGGCATTTGAACTCGAACATATCTGCCGGTTTATCAGGAGCCAGCGCTCGATGCCTAAACATGAGATCAATCTGCCAAAGAGTGCCATCGAGGCTCGCCCAGTTGGCGAGCCGGTCGCCTCCGTTCCACTGGATCGGACCGCGATCCGTGCTGGGTATGACGTCGCGCTGATGCTGCCGCCCGGACGCTACCGATTGCGGGTCGTAGATATTGGGCCCTGGCGGAAGTCACGTGCATCGGGAAAGTAGATCATGTTAAACGCTGGCATCGCGTTTGCGTAGTAAGCCGTCGATGGATGAATTCTGTGCGACGACCCACAAGACGACATTCGCCACCGCTCATGACTTTCCCAAAGATGGTTGTTCGTTCAGCCGCCTTTTCCACGTCCAAGTAACCGCTAGTATGTCGGCTCAGACCATCGGCTCGCCGGTAAGATACGGATCGACCGGCACCTCCGCCGGGATCCACAGCGGCGGCGAGGACCGGGAAGCTTCTGCCGCCAGCCATTCTTCGCCGCCCTCCCTGTGCCGAGTGGAGCCGTCACCCCGCGTCGCGACATGCCCATAGATCGGCCGTTCGCGGTCGGAGGGCGAGCCAGCGAACATGGCGGCGATGTTGCCGTAGGTCGATGGGTCGCGACCGTCGAGGCTCAGCCGGTCGTTAAGATAGCAGGCCGTGGCCCACGCCGCCTCCGGGCTGGGCGTCATCGCGATAATGCGCTTGGCCCAGTACATCCGCAGATTGTTGTGCATCCAGCCATCGAGCAGGAACTGCTTTTGGCAGGCGTTCCAGGTCTCGTCGCGCGTCTCGCCGCGGAGTAGCGCGCCGAGCGTCTCCAGCTCGGGTCGAGGATCACCGGCGTGATTTGCGAGCGTCTGGAGCGCCCAGCTCGCGACGCGGTCGTATTGCTCCGGCGCGCCGAGCGCCAGCGCCTGATAGTGGAACCACTCGCGCCAGCCGAGGAGCTCGTCGGCAAACTTGGCCTTGTGCTTAGCACCCGCCTCGGCCGCAGCGACCGCGACCATTACCTCGCGTGGGCCAAGCACGCCGAAGTGCAGATAGGGCGACAGGCCGCTCGCGCCGTCCGCCCGCGTCGCATCGTTACGCGCCGACGCATAGCCGGGTAGCACCTCCGTCAACAATCGCCGCAGTCGCCCCTCTGCGGCGCTCCGTCCGGCTGGGTGCATGGCGCTCGGCGGCAGGCTGTGATCGAGCGCCAGGCCCGCAACCAACGCATCGAGATCGCACGCGTCCAGCACGTCCGGTGAGAATGGCAGCGGCCCGGCATAGGCGGGAACTTGCGGCACCGCCTGGTCCAGTTCCATCCAGTTCACCCGCTCCGGTTCGTGCCGCCGTAGGAAGCCAGAGCGTCCGCGAATGTCTTCGCCGAGCACGGCCGGCGGCACCAGGCACGCGGCGTTGACCGCATATACCGGCACCGTCGTTCGCGCAGCGACCCGTTCGGACTGCCAGCGGGCAACGAAGGTCGGCTGATCCTCTAGAACGATTGCTGCCGCCTCGGTGCCGAGCCGGTGCACGAGGCCCTTCTCCCGGTGCCCGGCCCGGTCGACATGCTGGACGCAGGCAAGACCGCGTTTGCGGCATCCTGTGCCGAGATCGCGGCTCGCTCCCAGTATGAAGTTGTGCAGCCGGTCGGAGGCATAGGGATAATCCTCGCGTACGCCATGATAGACCAGCACGGGCAGACCCAGCGCATTGCCGAGCCGAATGCTCGCATCGATCACTGGATTGTCGTGGGCCCGCAGCGCCTGCTGCAGCCAGCACAGGACGTAGCGACCATCCGGGTTGGGCACGCAATCGTTCAGCATCCGCACGCGTGGCGCCTCCCGCCAGTCGTGCAGGCCGCGAGGCAAAGCAGCCGTCACCATCCCATACTGCCCGGCACGCCCTTGAACGGCCCGGCGAGGTCCGACGTGATCCATCCGCCGTAGAAGCCGCCAGGCTGGGGAATCACCTGCTTGCCTTCCACGGTGCATCGATCGAGCGGGCCCGCATAGAAGGCGACATGGTCACGAAGCGCCGCGAAGGCCGACGTCGGCGCAGGATAGCTCCACGCCACGTCACGCAACAACTGGTCGCCGATTGCCAAGTGCCAGTAGACCGCGTGGCCCTTCCATTCGCAGAACGAGCGTCGCTCCGAACGGAACAGCAAGCCAGGCGTCAAGGCGCTGGGCGGCAGGTACCAACTCGGCGGATGGCTGGTCTCGAGCGTGCGAACGGCCCGACGCGTGTCGGCGACGAGGACGCCGCGATGCTCGATGCGGATCCGGCGATCGCTTAGTTCGGCGATGGCGGGACGGGGATAGCGCCACACACTTTCCTGACCGGGGGCGACAGGGTCGGGTGTCGGCCTCATGCTCGCACCTCTCGCTGGGACAGCCATCGTTGTGGATGCGGCCGGACGCTGACTAAGCGGCGGTACAGGCGCTCGACCAGCGTTATATAGAGGCCGGCGCGGGAGATCCAACAGGTCACGGTGTTGCCGGCGACGCTCGTGCCGGTGATCAGGATACGAAACGACATGGGCATTCTACTCCTCGGCAACCTAACGACTGGGAGCGGGTTAGTTGCACAGCCGAAAGGTCTCCGCCTCGCCACGAGTGGCAATATCGAGCTCGACGCCTCGACACGAACTTGAGACTCGGTCTCGCCGATAACAGGCCAGCGCCATATGCTGGATCGAGGAGGTGGCGCAGCTGCTCGAACTGCTCCGGCTCTGCTGGCGCGAGGGCAAGCGGCGCAGCGTGTTGTTGCCGCACGGCTGGCTGTTTCCGCGGCGCAGCTACACCGATCCGATCTCGACCCGGCAACTCCGCCGCGCCCTTCATGAGGCTGCCGAGGCGGCCGGGACCTGCACCGACTGCGGGCAGTGGCGGATGGCCTAAAACAGCTGGCGCTACCGGCACTGCCCACGGCCAGGGTGCGGCCGCGCGCACGTGGCTTGCCGAGCGCGAGGCCGACCTGTCGCCAGTCGGCTATTTTCACGTCATGTTTACACTTCCCGCCGAGGTCGCCGACATCGCCTACCAGAACAAAGCTGCGCGCTACGGCCCGCTGTTCCAGGCGGTGTGAAGGTCGCGCCGAAGATGTCGTATAGCGCGCTGACCGCCCTTCCACGCTCTTGTCCCGCTCAAAATACAGGCCGGACACGATGTCTGAATGCTATCCCTTGGCCCACCAGTACCCACCCAAACCTTATAGCGACGCTGCTCGGCATGATCGTTTATCATCGGCAATATTTTGGCGGACATGCGCGGCGTGCGGCAGTCCGGCAGCCCGTTGTGATCGACTGGTGTGATCGATCTTTTCCGAATAATCGATTGGACAAATGTCTCGCATATCCTGCATCTTAGAAACAGGACGATTACACCTGTCGAGAGAGGACGCCGAGATGGCCGATTACGAACAGCCCAAGAGCAGCGGTTGCCCAATGGGCCCGAACGGTGGCGGCGAGGTCAAGGCCCGCTCGCTGCTCGGTCGCACGAACAAGGATTGGTGGCCCGATGCGCTGCCGATCGACATGCTGCACCAGCACGGCGTCTCCCCCGACCCGATGGGCGACGAGTTCGACTATGCTGAGTCGTTCCAGCAGCTCGACTACGCAGCCCTCAAGGCGGACCTGACCGCGCTGATGACCGACAGCAAGGCTTGGTGGCCGGCCGATTACGGTCATTACGGCCCTTTCATGATCCGCATGGCGTGGCACGCCGCCGGCACCTACCGGGTGACCGACGGCCGTGGTGGATCGTCGTCGGGTCAGCAGCGTTTCGAGCCGCTCAACTCGTGGCCGGACAACGGCAACCTCGACAAGGCGCGTCGCCTTTTGTGGCCGCTCAAGCAGAAATACGGCAAGAACATCAGCTGGGCCGACCTGTTCATCCTCGCCGGCAACGTCGCGATTGAAAGCATGGGCGGACCAGTCTTCGGGTTCGCCGGCGGTCGCAAGGACGTCTTTGCATCCGAAGGCGACACGTTCTGGGGCGCTGAGGAGCTTTGGGTCAACGAGGGTGCGCAGACGCGCATCAGCGAGGACCTGCCCGAGCTGGAAGGGCCGCTTGCCGCGATCCAGATGGGTCTCATCTACGTCAATCCGGAAGGTCCGGGCGGTGATCCGAACCCCCTCCTGTCCGCACGCGACATGAAGGCGACGTTCCAGCGGATGGCGATGAATTCCGAGGAAACCGTCGCCCTGACCGCAGGCGGTCACGCGTTCGGCAAGGCGCACGGGGCAAAGCCTGCACCGCATTTTAAGGCCCCGTCGTCGGAAGCCGTGCATATGCAGGGCCTGGGCTGGCTGACCGACAGCGAAGAGATCGGCCAGGGGCATATCACGACCTCGGGCGTCGAGGGCGCATGGTCGAACAACCCGACCAAGTGGACCGGCGATTATCTGCGCTTGCTGTTCAAGTACGACTATGAGCTGACCGAAAGCCCGGCCGGCGCGAAGCAGTGGCAGCCGGTCAACCCCGAGCACGAGGACATGGCCCCCGACGCACGCGACCCGAACAAGCGCGTGCCGACGATGATGACCACCGCCGACATGGCACTGAAGATGGACCCCGAGTTCCGCGAGATCGCACTGCGCTTCCGCGACGATCAGTCGGCACTCGACGACGCGTTCGCACGCGCCTGGTTCAAGCTGACGCACCGCGACATGGGTCCGCGCGTTCGCTACCTCGGGCCTGAGGTTCCGGAAGAGACGCTGATCTGGCAGGATCCGGTTCCCGAGGGCAGCGCGCCGTCCGACGCAGACGTCGCCGCGTTCAAGGACGCCGTGCTGTCGAGCGGGCTGACCATCGGCCAGCTCGTCAGGACCGCCTGGGCGTCGGCATCGAGCTATCGCCGGTCGGACCACCGCGGTGGTGCCAATGGTGCGCGCATCGCGCTCGCGCCGCAGAAGGACTGGCCGGTCAACGAGCCCGAGGAGCTCAGCAAGGTCCTCGCAAAGCTCAACGAGCTACGTGGCGACATGTCGCTGGCCGATGCGATCGTGCTGGCCGGTTCGGCAGCGGTCGAGAAGGCGGCATGCGATGCCGGTCATGACGTATCGGTGCCGTTCCTCGGTGGACGCGGCGATGCGACGCAGGAGTGGACCGATGTCGAGAGCTTTGTGTGGATGGAGCCGCAGGCTGACGGGTTCCGCAACTACCTGAAGACGCGTCATCCGGTGAAGACCGAGGAGCTGTTGCTGGACAAGGCGTCGTTGCTCGGCCTGTCCGCGCCGGAGATGACCGTGCTGGTCGGTGGCCTGCGCGTACTCGGTGCGAACTTCGGCGATGCGCCCGAAGGCGTGCTTACCGAGCGTAAGGGTCAGCTGACCAACGACTTCTTCGTCAACCTGCTCGACAACGACACGTTCTGGGATCTGGTCGATACGTCGAGCGACGAGAAGTTCATCGGGTACGATCGTGGCGGTCGCGAGAAGAAGTGGCAGGCGACCCGTACCGACTTGATCTTCGGCTCGAACTCGCAGCTGCGCGCGACCGCCGAAGTCTATGCCGAGAACGGTCACGAGCAGAAGTTCGTTCGCGACTTCGTCCGCGCGTGGGTCAAGGTCATGAACGCCGACCGCTTCGACGTCACGGCCAAGCCCATATCGTCCAACCAGGCGACGTAAGCTACTTTGGTAGGTGGATAAGCTGTGTTAGTTCGGGCAAGTTTCCGGAAAACCCACAGCTTATCCGCCACCAACCTAAATAATAAATTGACTGTAAATTTTCCATTGCCTGAGCTGCCGGTTGCAACAGCTTTAATTCTGTACCTGTTGTAACTGTCATTCGTACAGCTCACTATGTTTGTGGTCCGCAAGCCCATTGATAACTGTGGATTGCGCCCGGGCATGATCATACTACCTGCACACGGGTTCCCGGCAGACACGGTGAAAATGATACCAAGTAATTAGAGGTATTGAGTACGTAATGGTTACGCCGTCGCCGCTCCTATACAGGAAGGGGCCGTTCAAACTGGGTCAAGCGGCATCCCGTTAGCTTTGCGAGCGCGACGACCAGAAGCGGACATACAGCGACCTATTTGCGTTTCGCGACTTGGACCTTCCGTTCATATCGTCTGCCGCCGTGGTCCACTACGCCGGCCGCTTGCAGAGTCCGGAGTATGCCAAGGTCCGCATGGGGGTAGATTACGCGATCGGCAGCCGGGCCGGCATCAGCGTTGAGAGGAAAACCTGTTCGACACGGCCTACGTGGAAAGCTCGTGCAGCGGAGCGGGGATCGTGCATGGTGCCGGACGGATGGTCCGCACGATGGTCACGGTACGTTTCCGCGCGCTCTGCCAAAAGGTCTGTCACGCTCGGTCCGACAGCGCCGTCATATCGCGGCCGAGAGGATCGATCACGAGCAACAGGCGGGTCATCCCCGTCTCGGCGATCGGTGGCGAACGGTGGAGGATGAGGGGCTCTTCCGCCCAGATCCGTCCTTTGAAGACGCCGACGTCGCCGGGCCGCAACTGCCCCTCCGGCACCGCCGGGACGATCCCCGCCCGCATCCACTGCGTGCCCGGACCGACCAGCGGCATCAGCAGACGTGCGGTCACCTGATCGGCGTGGAATTTCCGACACGCGTCGGTCTCGATAACATCGAGCCGCAAGCGGAGACGGTCGCACGCCATGAAGGTCGCGAAATACGCGGCGAGCGCCGCCATCTCGGTCCCGAACGTGACGATGGCCGGGGCGTCGACCGGATACCCGGCGGTCGCCATCACTTCGGGGATCGTCGATGCCAGCCTGTCGACGTCTATGTTCTCGTCGATATCCTCGATCGTGTCCCAATCCAGGTCCGGCACAACGCAGGCGCCCTCCCGCTGCCAGATCGCGAGGTGCACGTCGGGTCGTCGGATCCGTTCCAGCACCGCCCGCGTGCGCCCGGTCGTGATCGCCTCTTTACCGGATGGATCATTGCGCAGCGCCAACGCCGCGCTCATTCTGCGCTTTCCAATACCCTGTCCGCCCAGGCAGGAAACGGATCGCGCAATCCGCTCCACAGATCCGGCGCGTAGACACTGGTCGCGACCAGGCATGCGTCGAGCCGGCGACGGATCAGCGCCTCGTCCATGTCGATGCCGATAAAGACCAGTTCCTGTCGCCGGTCACTCCAGATCTGATCCCAGTGGCCGGCGACAAAGCGCTCGAACCGCTCGTCCGTCGGCCACTGCGTTATTGGCACCGCAGCCCACCAGCGACCCATCCGCGACGTCGTCGTCTCGCTACCGGCGACCGCCAGTTCGCCGACCCAGTCGGGCCGCGTCGCGAGCCAGAAATGGCCCTTCGCCCGCACGACGTGATCCAGCCCGCCATCGGTCAGGAAGGTATGAAGTCGGACCGGATCGAACGGCGGACGCGCCCGGTAGACGAAGCTTTCGATGCCATATTGCTCGGTTTCGGGCTGGTGATGCTCGTAGCCGTAGAGTTCCTTCGCCCATAGTGGATTGCGCGCCGCCCGTTCTTCGTCGAACAACCCGGTATCGAGGATCGTCGCGAGCGACACCTGCCCCCGATCGCAGGTCACGATCCGCGCGTCGGCGTTGAGCGACGCGACCAGTTTCTTGACGATCGCGAGTTGCTCGGCCGACACCGAGCCCGCCTTGTTGACGACGATCACGTCGGCGAACTCGATCTGCTCGACAAGCAGGCCGACGAGGCTGCGCGTATCCTCCTCGCCGAGCGATTCCCCGCGATCGGCAAGAAAGTCCCGGCTCGAATAATCGTTCAACAGGTTGATCGCGTCGACGACGGTGACCATCGTGTCGAGCCGTGCGACATCGCCGAGCGATACGCCGCTCTCGTCGCGAAACGAGAAGGTCGTCGCGACCGGCAGCGGCTCGGAAATTCCGGTGCTCTCGATCACCAGTTGATCGAACCGCCCCGTCTCGGCCAGCGCACGAACCTCCGCCAGCAGGTCGTCGCGCAGCGTGCAGCAGATGCAGCCGTTCGACATCTCGACCAGCGTCTCTTCGCTGCGCGCGAACCCGGCATCGCCGCCACGGATGAGATCGGCGTCGATGTTCACCTCTGACATGTCGTTGACGATCACCGCGACGCGCCGCCCCTCGCGGTTGGCAAGGATGTGATTGAGCACCGTCGTTTTTCCCGCGCCGAGGAAGCCAGACAGGACGGTTACAGGAAGGCGCCCGTCTGGAGAGAGGGTGAGTTTCATAGCGTCCACATTTGCACCTTGCGAATAATGATATGATGTATCATTGCACTACTGCCGGAAGCGGTGACGCGCAAGGTCAGGATGCACGGCAGAAGGATTTCGACATGCACCAATCCGACGACCGGCTTCCGCGCCCGAGCCAGAAAGGGCTACTCCACGGCGACACGCTCGACGGGCTCGCAGTCTGCGCATCGGCAGTGTGCATGATCCATTGCCTCGCCTTGCCTCTCCTGCTTGCAGCGTTGCCGATGCTCACCGCCTGGCTGGATCCAGGCGAATCCTTTCACCGGATCATCCTGGCGTTCGCGATACCAACCAGCGCGCTGGCGTTGATCGGCGGGTGGCGGGTGCATCATGCTCTCGGCCCGGTCCTGTCCGGCGTCATCGGTCTCGCGCTGATGACCACGGGGATCGTTTTTGCCGGGCGCCCATCGGTGGAAACGGCATTGTCCGTCACCGGCAGCCTGATGCTGGCGTTCGCGCACGTCGCCAACTGGAAGCAACGTTTGGCGCCCCGCGTCGCGACCGGCTGATCCCACAAAGCGGCAAGGCAACAGATGCCAACGACGGCCCGTTGTAGACCGAAACATACACGCCGCTCGATCTGCAATCCAGACTATGGGGCGATGCTCTGTCTCCGAACCGAGCCCTGCGGCGTCATCAAGATCGTCCGCAAGCAACCGCTCGATACGCCGTATCGCGCATTCGAGGGCAACGTCGGACGTTATGACCAATGTCGTGCGGTCTACGCGCTGTCGGAGCCGATGGGCCAGTTTTTGGTGCTGAATGATCGCCTATCTTGCTTGGCTATCCGCAGCGGACCGGCGCATCCGCCGACATCCGCCTGCAATATCTGCCAACCTACACCAACCGCTTGTTCGTATCGATTTGACGGTCAACTTCTGTGGTCGGCGACTAGGCGTAGACGGTAAGCTCGGGATGAGATGTGCACGGCGCGGCGCTGAACGGAGGCAAAGTTTTGGCATGATCTTCGTCATGCCGGCCTGGCCGATCCCGCACCGCCTCTTCCGGGTGAAACCAGCTGGGACGCTGCGTCGCGCGCATCGGACACACCGTCACATCGCCTCGAACGCCAGCGTTACGGTGAAACTCGAATACGCATCCGCCGCCCCCGGCGTAGCCGCCCGGTGCCGCACCAGCATCAGATACCGGCCCGGATCGACCGGGGTCAGCGTCACCTTCCCGGCCTTGTCGCTATTCACCATCGCGACCTGCTTGCGCCCGTCGTAGAACCCCGCCTCGCGAAACAGCGTCACCGGTTCGCCGGCCAGCGGCTTGCCCTCGTACAGGATCTCAAACGCAGCCGGAGCCCCTGGCGCATAGCTGCTCGGATCGCCAAGCGGGTGGATCTCAAGCGCCTTGCCGCGTGCCGCCAGCGCACCCGAAGCGCCCGGCTTGCCTCGCACCACATACGCGTCGGCCAGCGTCGTGCTGCGCACGTCGACCGGTGTCGCGCCGGGCGGTGGCGTTTTCCCCTCGCCGATGATCGTCCACGTCCCGCCGGTGCGGTACATCTTGCTCAACCGCCCGATCCGCTGTCCGGACGACAGCCGGTACACACCATCTACCGGTAGCGCGGCCTCGACGATCGCCTGGTCGGTGGTCAGTGTCGGCGTCGCCAACCGGACGGTCTTTCCGTCGGGACCGGTGATCTCGAACGGCGCGTCCTTCATCGCGATCTCGGGCCGGAACGCGTCCTCCGTGAACGATGCCTGCAGCGTGACGTGGTCGCGCCCCGCCGCGTCGAATACGCTCGGCAACACATACGGCATATGCGCCGCCGATGGTCCGGCAACGAGCGCGAGCGCGGTAGCGATGGCCGGAGCAATAGCACCGGTCGCGCGCGCCGTCCGCCAATTTGCCCTGATCTTCTGCATCACCATGCTCCCTTTTCGATGCCTCTTGATAACGAGAATGATTCGCACTAGCAAGCGACCGATCTTGGGGACAACGAACATGAAATTCACGAAATTGCTGACGGGCATCTCGCCGCTCTCGCTGATGATCGGCGCTGCCGGCATTGCCTATGCAAAGCCTGCGATCGCAGACACGGCCGCAGCTTCGACAGCCGACAAGCCCATAACGGCCGCGCCTGCCACCGATGCGGACGATCAGAGGACGATCACCGTCACTGCCACCCGCACTGAAAAGGCAGTCGAGGACGTGCCAGCGACCGTGTCGGTGATAGATGCAAAGACGATCGAGGACCGCTTCATCTCCGACATCAAGGATTTGGTCCGCTACGAGCCGGGCGTCACCGTCCGCCGCGCGCCGTCGCGGTTCACCGCTGCCGGATCCTCTACCGGGCGCGACCGAGACAGCGGGTTCAACATCCGCGGGCTCGAAGGCAACAGAGTCCTTATCACCGTCGATGGCGTCCGCGTCCCCGACGCGTTCAGCTTCGGCGCGCAATCGGTCGGCCGTGGCGATTATGTCGATCTCGACTTGCTGAAGTCGGTCGAGATCCTGCGCGGGCCCGCCTCCGCGCTATACGGCAGCGACGGCGTCGCGGGTGCGGTGAGCTTCATCACCAAGGACCCGCGCGATTTCCTGACCGACGGCAAGCTGGTCGGCGGCGGTCTTCGCTCGAGCTATGATTCGTCTGACGATAGCTGGACCAATGGCTTCGTCGTCGCCGGCAAGACGGGCGATGTCGAGGCGATGGTCGCCTATACCCACCGCGAAGGTCACGAAACCGAGACCAAGGGCAGCAACGACACGGCATCCACCGATCGCACCACCGCCAATCCGCAGGACATCGAGTCCGACGCGCTGCTCGGCCGCCTCGTCTGGGCACCAAGCGACGCCAGCCGGTTGCGGCTGACCTACGAGCATTTCTCGTCCGTGGTCGATACCGACGTGCTCAGCGCCATCACGAAGCCCCCGCTCGCGTCGACATCGGTGCTCGGCCTCACCGCGCATGACACGACCGAGCGTAACCGCGGCACGCTCGACTATCGCTATATCGGCGACGGCATCGTCAGCGGCATCCGCGCTGCCGGCTATTATCAGAAGAGCCTAACGGTCCAGGCCGCGGCGGAGGATCGTAACACCGCCGAAGACCGCACGCGCATCAACCGCTTCGATAACGAAGTGTACGGCGGCACGCTGCAGCTTGTGAGCCACGCCGCGACCGGGCCGTTGACCCACCTGTTCGCCTATGGCGCCGATTACTCGCACACCCGCCAGACGGGTGTGCGA
>JAYVRZ010000071.1:0-4456 GCA_043775965.1 Sphingomonas sp. | reverse complement strand
CCTTTCCGACAGCTATGATCCGGTCGCCAAGGCGTTCCACTGGGTGATCGTGGCCCTGGTCATCACCCAATTCGCGATTGCCTGGACGATGCCGGATATTTCCCGCGACACCAGGCCGATTGACCTTGTCGCCTGGCATCTCTCGGTCGGCGCGGTAATTCTGTTTGTTGCGCTCGTCCGGCTGGCGTGGCGTTTGATGCATCAGGTACCATCGCCGCCAAGCGGCCTTTCGCCGCTGCTTAGGATGGTTTCGCGCGCTACCCATTTTCTACTTTATGCTCTCTTGATCGTGCTGCCACTGATGGGCTGGGCAAACGCGTCTGCGCGGGGTTGGTCGGTCAGGCTCTTCAGCGTCATCCCCCTTCCATCCCTGGTGACAAAAGGTTCACCGCTTGGCAGGCAAATGCGAGATATCCACGGGGCGACCGCCATCATTTTCCTGGTTGTCATAGGACTGCATGTCGCGGGAGGCCTCTACCACGCCACCATCCTGCACGACCGGACATTGCAGCGCATGCTCTGAAGGCGCGTCTGCCCACGGTCTCCGGAAGTCCCGCTGCGACCGCGCGCTCGCGTTAGCTGCGTCCGTCGCGACGCTCGCCATCCGCCTGTGTCACCGACAACTGCGGTTATCGCGGTCGGCGGCGTCTTGGGATCGTTATCGATCAAGGAGGGACTGAGGTGCCCGAAGACTCCCCTGTCATGAATTCTTTGCGAGGACCTGCGCTACCCCAATCGCTTCCCATCCGGTTGATGGCGCGGATTCGGGCGCGCACCTGGTGAGCCTGGCTGCCCTGCAGATGATGCTGTTGACGGTTCAAATCCCGTCGACCCCGACCCAAGTTGCGTTAACGCCTTCGGTCCCGGTGGATTCAGGCCCCGGCGTCGAACAAACGTCAGTGCCGCCCCCGGCTCCGCGCGACGAGGTCACTCCACAACTGCAACCGGGTCAGACGGGTCTGCGAAGCATGGCATGCCCGACCAGCAGGACATCGTCGTCAAGGGCCGAAAGCATACGCCCGGAGACCCGCTGGAATCGGTCAACGTCAGGGCATTTGCCATTACCGAGGGATTTGATCGGGCGGTACTTGATCCAGCCTCCGGAGCCTATGCAAAGGCCGTCCCCGAACCGGTCCAGAATGGGATCAGCAATTTCCTTTCCAATTTGCGCGAACCGGTGGTGGCACTGAATTTCCTGCTGCAAATGAAGCCCGGCAAGTCGGTTGAAACGCTCGGTCGCTTCACGATCAACTCTACGTTAGGCGCCGCCGGCCTTTTTGACGTCGCCAAGCGCCGACCGTTCAGGTTGCGGCACCGCCCCAATGGTTTCGCCGATACAATGGGCTATTACGGCGTCAAGCCGGGCCCCTATCTGTTTCTGCCTTTGCTTGGGCCATCGACACCGCGCGATCTGGTGGGATTCGTCTTCGATCGCCTCCTGCTACCGGTCGCGATCGGCAGCCCGTTCAACCGCCTCACCTACACCGTCCCGACCAGCGTCGTGAACGCGCTCGATCGCCACGCGGCGTTCGACGAGCAAATGCAGGCCGCGCGCGCGTCGGATGATCCCTATGTAGCGCGGCGCGCGTTCTACTTGAAAAGGCGCCAGGACGAGATCGATGAATTGCGTAGTCGGACGACTATTGTTGGGGACCGTCCAAAGCTTACCCAACGGCCGTAGTTGTGCGCGAAGCAGCCATCATTACATCTCAATTCCAAGCCCCAGCCCCAGGTCGATGCCATGATTGAGCGCGAGCTCGGCGCCGAGGCTGCGGCCCGTATCAAATGTGATTCCAAGCTCCGCCTTTCGGTTGGCCAGGATCGAGTCCAGCTGCGGGTCTTTCTCGAGGCTCCTCGCCATGATCGCCATCTCGCCCCGAATGGCCTTCCGCTCCTCCTTGTCGCACGCCTCATACGCGCGCTGCGATTGATCCTCGAGCTTGTTCCAGCGCTCCACGAACCGGTCCGCTCGGCGCGCAGGATCGGTACGCACTTCGCTCTCGAACAACATAGCCCGTCGCGCCCGCTCAGGGGCACCGTTCGCCGCCTCTGTGGCGAGCGTCGGATCACGCTTGTAAGCGGCTTCCGCATCGCGCGAGGCGTCGTCGCGCAGCGCGTCAAGATCCCGCCGCGCTTCGGCCAGTTCGCGACGCTGCTCGGGCGTCGCCCGGCCTCCAGCATCCCGCGTCTCGAAGATATCCTCCACGGCCTGGGCATGACGGACGAACGCTTGTTTGCGGATCGCCCCGATGCTCGGTTCGGGTGCTGAAGGCTCAGGCGCTCGCTGCTCGGGCACTATGCAATCGAACAGGTCGCGGACCTTCTCCGGCACGACCTTGCGGATTACCTCGGCGACGCGCTCGCGGAACGTGATGCCACGCCGTTCGGCAAACGCCCTATTGGGCTCGTTCTGATCGTGGACATAGTCGCTCGCCATATCCTTGGCGCGCTCACGCGACAGGGTGCGGGTCAGCCTTCCCTGATCGGCGAAGTCGTCATTCCCGTAATGCAGGTCGACACTGTCCGGTGGCGCGAGAGTGCGACATAGGCCGAGTGACTATCCATGCCCGGCGTCGCCAGCACATGCGCGCTGTCAACCGTCATCCCCTGCGCCTTGTGGATGGTAGCAGCATAGCCGTGATCGACCTGGTTATAGTCCTTCACATCAAACGCGACCGATCGTCCGTCATCGAGCTGCACCGCCATGCGCGCGGCGGAGAGGCTCTCTATCCTGCCGAGCGTGCCGTTCTTCACGCCAAGCTCGCGTTCGTTCTTCAGGAACATGATTCGGTCGCCCGGAGACCAGACAGGTTCAAGCCCAAACAATCCAAGGCCAGCGCTTTGGCCGAGGATGGCGCGCTCAATCCTGCACCGCTGAAGGTGGGGGATCCCAAGTTCAGAGAGGAAAGCTTCTTCGATCCACGCGATATCGTGCAGGTGAAGTACGAGATGCTGCGGCGGGTATCCGTCGACAAAATGTCGGTGACCCAGGTGTCCGACGAATACGGCGTCTCCCGGCCAACCTTCTACCAGGCCAAGACCGACTTCGAGGGTGGGGGCATAGCTGGCCTGGCGCCCAGGAAACGCGGCCCACGAGGGCCAACCAAGATCCAGGGCGAAGTTCTGGCCTTGCTCAGGGCGAATGTGGCGCCCGGCGAACCCATCCGGGCGCGGGAGCTGACGAACCTCGTCCGGAGCGAGTTCGGCCTCGAGGTGCACCCCAGAACAATCGAGCGCGCGCTCGGTGTAAAAAAAACGGCGTAGCCGGCGAAGCGCAGCTGCGTTGCGCGATGCAGTCGCGGGAGGTTGTGGAGCGATACGAACTGTTACGCTCAGCGGCACTGGGCATGGCGTTACCTCCCGAGGCTCGCTGCGGTCTGACGATCCTGCTGCATCGCGGGATGCGGGCCTGGGCGCGCGCCATTTTGCTGGGCGCCCGACAGCCATCCGCTTCTGCTCTTCCAGTGACGCGCCTGCCGTTCGCCGGCAAGGCTGCCGAACGACGCACGGTCGTTCACTTGCTCGCCGCCATGGCTTTGGCGATCTCTGAACGGAGGACAGCATGAACGTAATGCTCAAGGTTCAAGCGCATCACCTCGAACGCGGCGCATACCTCTACATCCGCCAATCCTCGATGCGGCAGGTGATCGAAAACGTCGAGAGCACAAAGCGTCAATACGAACTTCGGGGCCGTGCGGTCGGCCTCGGATGGCGCGATGATCAGGTCATCGTCATCGACAGCGACCAAGGCGAATCCGGCGCCTCAGCATCGTGGCGCGAAGGCTTCCAGCGCCTGGTGTCCGATGTCGGCATGGGGCGCGCAGGGATCGTCATGGGCCTGGAAGTCTCCCGTCTCGCCAGAAACAATGCGGACTGGCATCGGCTGCTGGAGATCTGCGCTTTGGCCGATACGCTCATCCTCGACGAGGATGGCGTCTACGATCCGGCCAACTTCAACGACCGCCTTCTGCTCGGTCTCAAGGGCACGATGAGCGAAGCCGAACTGCATGTGATCAAGGCCCGCTTGCGCGGCGGCATCCTCAACAAGGCGCGTCGTGGCGAATATCGCTGCGTCCTGCCAACGGGCCTGACTTACGACGAAGTGGGCGACGTGGTGCTGGATCCCGACTCGCAGATCCGCGAGACGATCGCCCACTTCTTCGAAATCTTCTCCCGAGTTGGCTCCGCCACCCAGACCGTCAAGGCGTTCGCCACCGATGGACTGCTCTTCCCGTCCCGGCTGCGCAACCAGCTCGTGGTGTTCCAGCCCCTCACCATATCGACCACGCTGCGCATGCCGCACAATCCTCGCTACGCGGGAGCTTATGCTTACGGCCGGCGCATCTACCGCCGAAGGGTCGATGGCAAAAAGCAGCTCCGCAACCGTGCGCCCGATGACTGGCTCGCATGTATCCCTGACGCCCATCCCGGCTACATCAGCTGGGAGCAGTTCCAG
>JAYVRZ010000070.1:0-29384 GCA_043775965.1 Sphingomonas sp. | reverse complement strand
GGCAAGCTCGACCAGCCAGCGCGGGCGTCCGACGCCCGCGACGGCAAGCCGACCGGACGGAGCGCTGCCAATCCTCCAGCGGGTCCAGGCCGCCGATGGTTCGGCAAGCGGATCCTGCTCGCGATTGCGCCTGCGCCGCAGGACTAGGACTGGAATGTCGGCGTCTGCCGCCACGAGCTGAAGGCGCCTGCTCGCCACCATCGACATCCTGCCGACTTCCGCGACGACGGCAGACGGCGTGCCATCGCGCACGGCATCCTCGACCACCGCCAGCAGCGCGTCGTCATCACGCGGCTGCGCGTGGATCACATTGGCGGACGCGAGTCCCGCCTGCGCCAACCCCGGCGCGTACAGGTCGGTGCGACAGCTTGCCCACAGTACCGGTGCACCCACGCGTAGCGCTTCACGGCCGGCCATTCCGGCCAGAAACAGGGTCGCGGCCGCATCGTCGGCCAGCGAACAGGTTTGCGCCGCCGCTTCATGCAGCGCCCCACCCCGTAATCCTCCCCCACTCAGCCTGACGTCGAGCTCGGAAAGCCCGAAAGGCATGACCCGGTAATCGCTGACGGGCGATGCGATCGCCTTCAGGTGTGCGAGCGTAGATGGTAACGAGGACTGGACGGCGGACATGACGGTTAGACTCGGCTCTGTTCCTCTTATGTTCCTTGTTCATTCCCAACATTGCAAGGCTTTTGGCGTCCCACGCTGACCCAAATCTGTGCATCGTGACTGCATGTTCGGAAGGGCACACCAATGCCCGTAGAACGTGCGAAAACCCACCATCCACGGCTGGCCGCATCGAACTTTGCAAGGGGTAGCTTGTTAGAAATAAGCACGCTATTATCTAACAAGAAAGGAGCGTCCCGTGACCGCTATGGCCGATAGAATCATGAAGCGTATCCGCGGCAAGGGACGCGGTTGGGTTTTCACGCCCAAGCACTTCATCGACTTCGGCTCGCGCGGCTCGGTCGATGTTGCCATTTCCCGCTTGGCGCAGTCGGGGGCGATTCGCCGGCTTGGCCGGGGGCTTTACGACTATCCCCGCCAGCATGACATGCTTGGGATGCTGAGCCCCGATACCGCGACTATCGCCGATGCGATAGCGACACGAAGCGGGGACAAGCTGGCGCCCACGGGTGCCGCGGCCGCCAATAGTCTGGGTCTGTCGACCCAGGTACCGGCAAGGACGAGCTATGCGACCAGCGGCCGCACGCGCGTCGCCAAGGCCGCAGGCCGAACCGTGACGCTTCGACACAGCCGCGCGCCGGTCCTCGATTCCGGCTCTGACACGGCCAATGCGGTGCTGCAGGCGCTCGCTCAGCTCGGCAAGGCTCATGTCGATGCGGACGTCATCCGGCGGCTTGCGAAGCAGGTCGACGATCGTGCCTTGAAGCAGTTGCTCCAGGCGCGACCGTCGATGCCGGGATGGATGGGTGATATCATTCTGAAGATCGACACCGCGCATCATGGATGATTTTGCTCGCCGCAGTGCCCGTGAACGCCGCGTCTTCATCGAGGAAGCGGCCGCGCACCGCGACCTGACATCGATCGTGATGGAGAAGGACTTCTGGGTCTGCTGGACGCTCAGGCGCCTGGCCGATGCGCCCGACCTGAAGGGCCATGTCACCTTCAAAGGGGGCACCTCGCTCTCCAAGGCCTACGGCATCATCCAGCGTTTCTCCGAAGATATCGACCTGACCATTCGGCGCACGGCGCCGCTGCTCGACACGGTCGCCTCGCCCATGGAAGCGGGCATCGGCACCAAGGAACGCCAGCGGCGTACAAAGGCGCTGAAGACGGCGGCACAGGGCTATGTCGCAACGATCGCGATGCCGGCGCTCGCCGCAGCCATCGAGGCGCAGCTCGGTCCAGAGGGTTGGAGCATCGCGCTCGACCCTGACGACAAGGACAACCAGACGATCCTGTTCAACTATCCGCGCACCGATGGCGATGTCGCCGTCGGCAATATCGAGCGGGACGACCCGGAGGATCAGAAAGCGGGTTACATCAAGCCGAGGATCAAGCTGGAATTCGGCGCACGAGGCGATCCCGACCCGTTCGAGGATCGCGAAATCCGCCCGTATCTTGCCGAGCAGTTCCCCGAGGCGCTTCCCGACGCCGTGACCTCGGTCGAGACGCTCAGTGTCGAGCGTACTTTCTGGGAGAAGGCGACGATCCTTCATGCGCTGCACCACGGCGGCAAGATGCGCGACGGCTTGTCGCGACACTATTACGACATGCTGATGCTCGATCGGGCAGGTGTCACCGCCCCGGCCGTCGCCAATCCCGATCTGCTGGAACAGGTCGTGCGCAACAAGAGCGTGATGTTCGCCGATGCTTCGGCGTCCTACGCAACGGCGGTGCCCGGCACGCTGCGGCTGACCCCTTCCGCCCAGATCGAGCGGGCGCTCGCCAGCGACTATGCGGCGATGGCCGACATGTTCATGGTGGTACCCCCCGCCTTTGCCGAACTGTTGGAAGGCCTCGCCGACCTTGAGGCGCGCATCAACAAGGTCGGACCGGTAGGCTGAGCGCTCGACCAATCGGGCGCCTTCAGTGCAGGCAATCGCATCTTGGCCCGCGCGATTTTGGCAGAAGCAATTGGAGCAGGCGGAAATACCCCTCGCAAGCGCGCGGTACCGGATAGGCAGTTGGTAGCTGGTAGCAACCAGCTACCAATTAACTATCGCCAGCCCCATGAACAATTACGTAACGGATCGACAACAAACCAAGAAGATTTCGCTTTCGTTCTGCCAAGCGCTGACTCATAGAATCGAGATGCCGATACGCCCCGAAAACCGCTGGCTTTACCCGATCGACTGGCCGCAGCTGTCGGACGTCATACGGTTCGATCGAGCTGGCGCGCGCTGCGAACACTGCTCGAGGCCGCATATGCGGCGGGTCGCTCATCTCGGCGATGGTCGTTGGTGGGACGCCGATGCCGCGTGTTGGCGTTCCGGCCGGGGCAAACGGATCGCGCTCAAGGGTGGCTTCATCCTTGCAGCGGTGCGAACGACCTATGTCGTCTTGGCCTGTGCGCATCTCGACCACGATCCGGGCAACAGCATGCCGGCCAACCTCGCGGCGCTCTGCCAGCGGTGCCATATGCTCCACGATGCGTCTGAACATCGTTGGCAGCGCTGGTGGAACGTCTTTCGCCTGCGCGCTATCCGCGACCTGTATGAGGATCCGCGCGTCACGCGCCAGCGCGTCGCGGCCCCAATTCCCAGGTGAAGTCCGCCGGCATGTTTCTTTCGATCAACTCGGCGATCATTGAAGATCTGGACTGTAATATTACACTGCAGCCCAGCGGCGTTGGAGGTGGGGTGACGCTGTAAAGCTGGCCGGTTGCGCCGTTGTTGGCGGCGGAGCAAAAACACCATCTGCAAGATATTTGATCGCATTGACGATACCGGCATGAGAGAATGGCTTGGCGATGACGCCGTGCGCACCGGCAAAGTCGTCTGGAATTCGCGCCACATTCGCCGTGATGTAGACGATCAATGCGTCCGGCCAACGCTCTTGAATGCATCGGCTCACTTCGAGCCCATTCGAATCGTCGGCGAGATGCAAATCGACGAACGCAAGCTGTGGCCAAATGTCGTCCGGCAACGCTTTGACATCCCTGAGACTGGCGCTCTCTGCTAGAACGCGGTGTCCGCTGTCTTCGACCATGGCTTCGATATCCATCGCAAGGAGCATCTCGTCCTCGACAATCAGCACGCCCATGACATTGGTCATTTCACGGTCTCGCGTTGTGGGAAGGTGATCGTTACGCAAGTGCCAGGCGAGGAACCGCTCCAAACCGCTTCCGCCTTGGCCTGACGAGCAAGCCGGGTGATGAGCGATGTTCCAATGCTTTTCGTACGCTGGGTCGACGGTATCCCCGGGCCATCGTCGCAAATCCGGATAACGCCACGATCGTCAGCATTCGTGACCACCAGCGACAAGCTACCCGGCCTGCCGTCTGCATAAGCGTGTTTGATCGAGTTGGTCAGGATCTCATTCAGGATCAAGCCAAGCGCGGAAGCATTGGCGGCATCAATGAATAAAGGCTGCGCCGCGATATCGACATCGATATTTGTCCGCCCACTCGCTCCAACGACATCTCGAGTAAGATTTTCGGCGAAGCTGCCAATATCGAACGAGGAGATATCCGTCGACTGGTAAAGCTGACGATGAACGACAGCGAGTGCATCCACCCGCTCCAGCATCGAATCGAGCCGTTCGGTCATCACGGGATCGTCAATGGACCGAACCTGAAGTCGCAACAGCGATCCGATCATCGTGAGATTATTTTTTACTCGGTGATCTACTTCGTGAAGAAGTATTGTCTTTGCCTCCAATGCGGCACGCAAGTCGGCTATCTGTCGCTGGACCTCGCGCTCGACGAGCTCTTTCTGCTCGCTGATGGCTTTCTGCGCCTCGACGCGATCGGTCACGTCCATCTGCGAGGCAAAAAAGAAGCGCAGGACGCCGTCCTTATCGTGCACCGGCGACATATAGAGCGCATTCCAGAACGTAGTGCCGTCCTTGCGGTAGTTTAGCAGATCGACATCGACGTCGTGACCTTCCTTGATGGCTGCACGAACGCGGTCGATCGTTTCCGCGTCGGTGTCGGGCCCCTGCAGAAACCGACAGTTGCGGCCAATAATTTCCTCGCGAGTGTACCCGGTCAATGTCTGGAACGCGACGTTGCAAAACACGATTGGATTGTCAGCCTGCGCCGGGTCGGTAACCACCATTGGCATCCGGGTTGCGCGGACGGCCGCCGCAAACGGATCGCCCCGACCATGCTCGTAGTCGAGCGTGTCGGTCAGGTGCCAGTTCTCACGTTGCTTCAAGTGTATCCTCCAGCGAACGCCAGAGAGCCACGCAACTCCGGAACCCTTCGATTCGATTATCGGTTCCGACGATCGGAGATGTTTTGCCGGTACTCGTACGGCTGGTGACATCGAAGCGATTTGACGAATGACGTGGGGCGTAAGTGTCCGCAAGCGACATCGTTGAATCGTCGCTCGCCATGGTTAAAGTCCGGCTAGCTGCACAACGATGGGAAAACTGCATAAATATCAGTGAGCTGGCCACGGGTGTCGCTCGGACGACAGGCACAGGCAAGCCAGAGGCCAAGGCCGCAATCGCCGCCATCTTCGAGCAGATCGCTGGCGCGGCCGCCAAAGGCGAAGATGTCTCGATCGCGGGGTTCGGCAAGTTCGTAGTGAAAGACCGTCCTGAACGTCAGGGTCGCAATCCGGCGACCGGCGAAGCGATGACGATCGCGGCGTCCAAGAAGGTCTCGTTCACGCCCGCCAAGGGCCTGAAGGACAAGCTTTAAGACCAGAGTGCCGGCGGGCGGAGCTTGCCGGCACCGAAAGGGTGCTCGGATGTGCAATCGATACAGGCTGACAGCGAAGCAGGCGGAGATCGCCGTGACGTTCGGCATTCGGCCGCCTTACGAGCCGGACGAGACCTACCCGCCTCCCGACATCTTCCCGACGGGCACGAAGACGCCGTGCTACGGCCAGGTGGTCGTCCAGGACGGGGCCGATCGCAGAATCGAGCGGATGGAATGGGGTGTCCCGACCCAGGTGCCGAGCAAACGCGATCCAGCGGTCAAGCTCACCAAGTACGTGACCAACGTGCGCAATCTCAGCTCGAGCTTCTGGCGGTCGATGCTGACGACACCGGCGCGCCGGTGCCTCGTGCCGGTGACGGCATTCTCCGAGTTCGGGGTTGCGCCCGGCGAGGACGGCAAGAAACCGCTGCACTGGTTCGACGTGCCCAGTCGCCCGATTTTTGCCTTTGCGGGGATCTGGCGACCGACAGAACGCGGAAACGCTTACGGGTTTCTGACCACCGAGCCGAATGCGATTGTCGCGCCGATCCATCCCAAGGCGATGCCGGTCATTCTTCACGACGACGACTACGAGCGCTGGTTGTCGGCACCATGGGAGGATCTGAAGGAACTCGTGGCCCCCTACCCTTCCCAGTTGATGCGGCTCAGCTGACGCGCTCGAGCCTCCCATAATCATCCGCCGCCAATGCGTGATCGTTCGCCACGCAGATGCGTCCGCCAGGCATCGTTCCAGTCGTCATGGTGCTCGGGCACGCGGCTGATCAGCTCACGTCCGTTCGCAGTCAGGTGATCGCGCGCTTTTTCGAGCAGGCGTTCGGCCGCGCGGCCTCGGTCTCCATAGACGATGACGCGCCTCACCTTCTCGGGGATCGCTACGAACGCGAGCCGTTCGACGCCGCCGAGCGCCCATGTCGGCGTTCCGAACCATTCCGTCGCCGACCGAGCATCCTCAATCCCTTCGGCCAGGCCCAACTCGTCCGTCGCGGGCGCAAGCCGGATCGCGGCCGTGCCGAGCAGCCCGAGCGCGACCTTCGGCTTGGGAATGGGCTTTCGCAGCACCTCGTCCGGATCGAGAAAGGTCCGCTGAACCGCGACCAGACCGAGATCGTTTTCCACCGCGGCGATCATCGCGGGCATGACGCGTCTCTCGGCGCCGGAGCCGAATATGGTCGCCGGGTTGAAGCGCAGCGCCTTGGGGTATGGTGCCGAGAGACCTCGGGCGATGAGGTACTCCTCGGCGAGCGTGCCGGCGACCGGCGAGCTGGCGTTCCAGAGACGCAGGGCGAGCGCGCTCATGTCGCGCTTCGGCTTCCCCTCCGGCATCGCCACGGCAGAACGGTCATGAAGTTTCCGGTGCTCGAGCGCCTTCAGCACCTCGAGCGCGGTACAGCCGGCAAAGCAGTGAAAGAGGATGGCGGTATCGCCGAGCCGGACGGACAGGCTGGGCGAGCCATCGTCATGCGCCGGACAGCGGCATTCGCCGCGGGTGCCGCGCCAAACCCCGCCGAGCTGTTCGACGATGTTCTTGGCTCGAACTTCGGCATCGAGCGGCAGTTTCGCCATCGGACACGTCCTTCGAATCTGGTAGGTTTCGGTCACTTTGGCCTCCGGAAATGTCACCGATGGCCAAACGGCGTCCTCCCCTCTGGATCGTCGGCAGGACACTGCCGGCCGCGGGCGGCGCGACCGTCTTTTTCGTTCCGATGACGACCCAGGCAAGGGTCGTCACCCGATCCGGCCGCCCGCCAAGCGGGCTTGGCCGTCGCGCAGCGGAGGTAGGGCCGTGGAGCCAAGCCGCCCCAGCGCCACATCAGCTATTTTCGGCTTCGGCTTTGGTCAGGATCGAGAAGGTGTCGGCGATCAGCTCCGTGCGGTACGAAACGTCGTTGCCTTCGCCGTGGTTGCTCTCGCGGACCCGTCCGGTGACATGCACCAGATCGCCCTTCCCTGCCGCCTCGACTTGGGGTCCGACATTGGAGAAGCACACGACGCTGTTCCACAGCGTGTCGGTCTTCCACTCGTCGCCGTCGCGCCGATTATAATTGGCGGCGACGCTCACATAGGTGACCTTCTCTCGCGCCGTGATCTTGCCGATGCGACCGATGATCCGAAACTCGGCAATATTCTGTGGCATAATATTCTCCTTCGTCGGTGGTGGGGACGGATCCGGCTGGCCGATGCGAGGCTAGTCGCCCTCCGATTGGCCGTGCCGAAAGTGATAGCGCGCCACGTTTCCGGGCGGCGCGTATGTGTCGTAGGCCTTCGTCCAATCGCGCCGGAGGGCCTGCTGCGCCTTTCGAAGCGGCAAGCGACGCTCGCAAACCAGTCGCCACAAGACATAGGCCAAGGCGTTCTTGTCGGCTGCGTTCGCCTGACCGCGCCGGGGCTGGAGCCACAGATCGCGCAGGTCGAGCGGTGCCCCACCAAGGGAGATCGGGATCAGATGGTCGAGCTCGTAATCTGCGAAGGACTCGCCGGGATGCTGCGCGGCCATTAGCTGCCGCTTCAGCGGTCCGGTCACCGCATAGGAAGGCCGCGCCGTGCGGGCGTATCCCGGTCGGCAAATCGTCCTATCGATATTGGCTTGCGTAACCGCCGGATCGACCGCTCCTGCCGTCCCCGCAGGCGGCAGGATGCTGGCGCGATTGGCGTACAGGATCGGGTCGTGGAGCGCAGCGGAGAGCCTCGCGACGACGGCGCAAAAGCTGAGCGTATCTGTCGCCTGACAGCCTCGGTCATCTGTCTCACTGGCCGGGCTGCGCAGGGCAAATGAGCGGTGCCCGAGCCCCACGGCAGTGATGAAGAGAAAGCCACCAAGCAGGGCCCGAAGCCTCACGAGCTCACCGCCGCTCCGCCCGGCGAGACGCGCGAGAATACAGAGTGCCCTTTAACATCGTCATGCTCCACTATCGTCTTTCCGGAAGATAAACGAGAGAGTTGAAACGAGCTTCCGTCACTTACATGGAGTTTGTACGTTCCTCATTGCAAGCATGTAATGGGATCACTCCACATTAGTAGACATTTCGCTCCAAAGATCACATTGTCTGATGGTGTCATCTTATCTAGGTGTTTTTTCTGGATGTCGTTTACTATTTGGCGTCTGTTCCGATCGACTTAGCAGCGGGACATTGAATGTGCTTCCGACGGGAATAGTAGCGAAAGCGTTTCAGCTCTGTGCAGCGAGCCTTGGGGCGGCAGGATCGCCGGCTCCGAGCCCGTACGCCGTCATCGTCCATCCCGGCGCGATGCTGGCCCGCCAACCTGCCACCCAGGCGGATGCCGAGGCGACCGTTCGCGATCTCATTACATTGGGCGCCGATTTCGAGGCCGGTCCGCTCGCGATCAGCGGCCGCGATTTCGCGACATACGGTGTCACGCCGGCATCGGTGTTCGATGCCTGCGCTCTCTCGCATATCGATGACGGGACGAATGACACACCGATCGCCGGCGCGCCCACGGTTTCCAACGTGGCAGCCTTGCTCCGACGCACCTTCGGTGCGCGGGTCACCGACACGATCCGCCCGATGAACGCGACCTACGGCGCGCGGTATAGCTGGCACAAGTTCGGTCAGGCGGTCGATTTCGTGCCCGCAGGCGGCGTCAATTCGGTCGGCCGCGGCCAGATCCGCGCCCTCATGGCACAGGGCGGTATCCGGATCATCGAGCTACTCGGGCCGGGAGATCGCGGGCACTCGAACCACTGGCATGTAGCGTTCGCGCGGCCCGGACAAATCATCGACCGGACCCGACCGATCGAAGGCGACGAAGACTGGCTCATCACCGTCGCACGAGGCGACGGGCCGTCTTCGCCGACACCCGTAGGAGTCGAGGCGTCGACCGCGCCCGCCTCGACCCTCGCCTCTTCTGCGAAAACCCCGCCGCAATGGGACGTGTTCGCAACCGAGGAATGGCGCGCAACTCTTGGAGGTGGGTCTTGATCCGACATTTGGTGACCAAGCTGGGCCGCTCCAGCGGCGCAATAGCGCTGTGCGCGGCCGGCGTCGTGGCGGTTGCGGCCCCGCAACGCGCTTACGCCTCGGACTGGGGCTGCCAGGTGGTCCTCTGCCTCGCGACCCCAGGTTCGCCGACCAAATATGCCGAGTGCGTTCCCCCGATCACGAAGCTGTGGAACGCCCTCGCTATCGGCGGCTCGTTCCCGACCTGCACGGGGGTCGGCATCAAGACGAAGAAGGCGAAACACGGCTACGACCTGATCGTGACGCAGGCCGATGGCGGAACGTCACGGTACGCGCTCGACACCCGCTTTCAGACGGTGACGCCACAATGATCCACGCCGTCGCCGCGATCATCGTGCTGGCGCAGCAATGCGCGCCCGAGATCGCGACCGAGGCGGTCGTTCCCCTTGTCGTGACCGAGAGCGGCGGCGACGATCTGTCGATCAATATCAACAAGGGACCGCGTGTCCGCGTCGCGTCTATCGGCGAAGGTGCCGCGCTGGTGCGGCGGTACATGGCGGCCGGCTTTACGGTCGATGTCGGCCTGGCGCAGGTGAACTCCGCCAATTTCGCGCGATTGGGTGTCACTGTCGAGCAGGTTTTCGACCCCTGCACGAACCTGCGGCTCGCATCTTCGATGCTGCAGGAGGGGTATGGCCGCGCGATCCGGCATTATTCGGGGCTGGACGCGATCTCCGCGACCTATTCGCTCTACAACACCGGCACGCTGACGCGGGGCTTCCGCAACGGTTATGTCGGTCGCGTCTGGTCGGCGGCGAGCGGCATGGGCACGATCCAGACGCCCCCGCCCATCCCGGGCGCGCCGCCCGCGGCGGCTCCGACGGCGATCTCGGCCAAGCCCGCGGTCGAGACCGATAGCTGGGTGGTGGGGCAGATCGCCTCCAGCGCGGTCCAGGTCTTCGAATGAGCGCGGACAACAGCGTTGCGCGCGGCGGACGCGGCGCGGAGGCGCAGGCCGGGGAAGCTGCGTTCCAGATCCCGCCCGAGCTGGCGACACGCTATCAGGTCCGGATCATCGAGCCGTCCGACGGCGGCGAGCGCCGCGTCGGCATGTTCCTGCCGACGGATCGTGAGAGCCCATCGATTGAGATCGCCGGCGATCGCATCGTCGCGCGAAACGAGGATCCCGAGACCGTCTCGGCCCTGGTCACGATCGCCAAGCACAATGGCTGGGCGGGGATCGACGTCGAAGGTTCGCCCGAGTTTCGCCGCGCCGTGTGGACGGCGGCATCGCGCGAAGGCCTGACGGTGCGCGGCTATGAGCCAAGCTTCGACGAACAGGCGCGAATGGAAGAGCTCCGACGCGCCGACGCCGCACGACGCGACCGTGACATAGTGGAAAAGCCGGCTCCGACCGTCGAGTTCGTCGCTCCGGCGGCGGCTGTCGGAGCGGTCGAGGCGACTGTTTCTGCGCCCTCGGCCGACGTGGAGAGGAACGGCGGGCCTCAGTCGTTGCCGAGCGAAAGCAGCACCGAATTGTCGGACGCAGACAAGCGGCTCCTGTTGACGGTGAGCGTCCACACGCAGGATCGCACAGCGCTCCTCGAGGCCGTCAGCGACGAAATGGAGCCGCTGCGGAAAGAGGTTCAGGCCGAGCGCATCGATCTGAACAGGGATGCCCTGAACGGGGCGCTGGAGCGCGCCTTGGAAAGCCCGACGCTGGTGAGCGCCTTTTCCAAGTCCGGTTATGAACCCGACGACCTGCGCCAGATGGCGCGCGAGGGGGCTTGGGACGGCGAGGTCGCCGATGCGATCTACCTCGTTCGGTCCGGACTCAACAGGCATGAGGTCGCCAACGAAGTGGGCGCGAATGTGTCGCTGGCTGACGGGCTTGCCGGTGAACGCAAAGACCGCCTGGTGGTAGAGTCGACGGCCGCGCCTGAACGGCCGTCCGAACAAGAACCACAAATCGTGCGGGAGGAGCGTCTTCATCAGGGCGCGCCTGAGCGTCGTCACGAGAATGACGAACTGGCTGAGCTGTTCCTGCATGGCGGGGCCGAGCGGATTGCCGCCGAGCCGCGCCTCGCCAACGCGCTGCAGGCGCAGGCGGCGATGGATCGGCATCTGGGTGCGGCTTTCGACGGTGACGCGGACCGGATGACGTCCGCGAGCCTCGAGAGCCGCCACATGATCTCGGACGTGCTGCGGCGCGGCCTGGATGTTTCGGTCCGTGAGCCGACGCCTGTTCGGCAAGTCGAGCCGATCCGACCCAACCACGATCTCGAGAGGTAACCCCAAACCATGGAGACCCGTATGAAGTTCACGAAAGGCATGGGCCGGATGATGTCCGACGCCCGCACCCGGCAGGTCATCGGCTTTGCCGGTGCGCTCGCTCTCCTCACGATGGCACAGCCCGTCCTTGCGCAGAGCAGCGGCACGTCGATCGAGACCGGGCTCGGCACGATCAGGACCTGGATGACCACCGTCGCGTCCGTCGTCGGTGTCATCGCCGTCATGGCGGTCGGCTATGCCAAGCTGACCGGCCGGATGGACTGGGGAAAAGCGGTCACGGTGCTGATCGGTATCGGCATCATCTTCTCGGCAGCGACGATCGTCGGCTGGATGGGCGGATCGGCGTAACATGGAAGACAAGCTCGCCGAGGATAAGGTGTTCCTCGCCCTGACCAGACCATCGGTGTTCATGGGATTGCCGCTCGAGGCGATCCTGCCGATCATCATGGTCTGCATGGTGATCTGGGGGATTTTTCACAATCCATTCTACCCCCTCGCCTTGTTCGGCGCGCTCTACTTCCCGGCGCGCATGATCTGTCACTACGACTTCAACGCGTTCCGGCTCTGGGGCCTGTGGTTCCAGACCGGCTTTTTATCAAAGAACCGAAAGTTTTGGGGAGGCGGGAGCTACTCTCCCGTCCGTCTCGCCAAAGGCGTGAAGCGGAAGCATTTCGGCAATGACTGATTCCAGGCTGAGGCATAAGAAGATCGCGGTTCGCGAAACGGATGACATCAAGTTCATTCCCTACACGCGGCACGTCGACGACACGATCGTTGCTCTCGAAGACGGCTCGCTCATGCGCATGTACCGGGTCGATGGGCGGCCGTTCGAGACCAGCGACACCTCCGACCTCAACACATGGCACAGCAAGCTCAACATCGCGTGGCGCTCGATCGGCGACGATCGCGTCGCGCTGTGGACCCACCTCGTCCGGACGGCGACCGACCCCGTTCTCGGAGGCGACTTCCACTCCGCTTTCGCTCGGCAGTTGCAGGAGAAGTATGCCGACACGCTGAGGGAGAAGGTCCTCTACCACAACGAGTTCTACGTCACGATCATCGTCCGGCCGTCGAGCATGGCCGGCGAGCAGGTGACGCGGTTTTTCTCTAAGCGTAAAGCCGACGTCGAGATCGACGAGCGCGCGCTCACGATCATGGCGGACAAGTGCCGCGACTTTGAAACGCTGCTCGCCGATGTCGCACCCGACCCGCTCTCGCTGTATGAATACAACGGCGTCCTTTTTTCACGACCGATGGAGGTGCTGCACTTCATCCTGACCGGCGACCGCATCCGCGTGCCGCTGCTCGACGGCAGGCTGGGTCAGGCCCTATATGCCTCAAGGGTGGTGTTCGGTCGCGAGGCGGCCGAGATCCGGTTGCCGCACAAGTCGCATTACCTCGGCATGTTCGGGGTGCGTGAGTATGTCGCTAGCACGCGGACCGGCCAGTTCAACAGCCTGCTCACGCTCGACTTCCCGTTCGTGCTGACCCAGAGTTTCGCGCCATTGGTGAAGTCGGTCGCGAGCGAACGGTTCACGAAAAAATACAAGCAGATGGTCTCGTCGGACGATGCCGGCGTCAGCCAGGCCGAGGAGCTGCTCGAGGGCGTCGACGACCTCATGGCCAACCGTTTTGCCATGGGCGAGCATCACCTCTCGATCGCGGTCATCGACGAGAACCCGAAGCGGCTGCTGGAGCGCTTGTCGATCGCACGATCGGCAGCGGCCGACACGGGCATGGTGATGGCGCGCGAGGACGTCGCGCTGGAAGCCGCCTTCTGGGCGCAGCTTCCCGGCAATTTCAAGATGCGCGCGCGCCCCGCCGTCATCAACACGCGCAATTTCGCGGCGCTGAGCCCGTTCTACACCTTCCCGGCAGGCCGCAAGTCGGGAAACCACTGGGGCGAGGCGGTGACGCTGCTCAAGACGCGCGCGGGCTCGTCCTTCTGGTTCAATTTCCACCGGGCCGACATCGGCCACACGCTCATCATCGGGCCGACGGGTGGCGGCAAGACGGTGCTGCAGAACTTCCTGCAAGCGCAGCTCGAAAAGACCGGTGCGAAACAGGTTTTCTTCGACAAGGACCGCGGCGCCGAGATCTTCGTCCGCGCTTGTGGCGGCACCTATCTGGCGTTGCGCGACGGCGAACCCACCGGCTTCGCGCCGTTGAAGGGTCTTACCTCGTCTCCGCACGACATTGCGTTTCTGCGGCAGTTCATCCGTGTCCTGGTACGCCGGGAGAACCGGCCGCTGAGCGTCGCTGAAGAACGACTGATCGACGAGGGCATCGAGGCGGTAATGCGACTGCCGGCGCCGTCACGCTCCTTCAGCGCCCTGCGCGAGATGCTTGGCTACGCCGATGCGGAGGGCATCGGCGCCCGGCTGGAGCGCTGGTGCCTGGGCGGCCCGCTCGGCTGGGCCTTTGACGGTCCGCAGGACGAGGTGTCGATGTCGGCGCGGTTCATCGGCTTCGACATGACGGACTTCCTCGAAAATCCGGAAATCCGCACCCCGACGATGTTGTGCCTCTTCCACCGCGTCGATGAGCTGCTGGACGGGCAGCGGGTCGTGGTCGATGTCGACGAATTCTGGAAGGCGCTTCAGGACGACGCCTTTCGGGCGTTCGCACAGGACGGCCTCAAGACTTTTCGTAAGCGAAACGCCTTCATGGTGTTCGGCACGCAGTCGCCGGCGGATGCGCTGCGCTCGCCGATCGCGCACTCGATTATCGAACAGACCGCGACAAAGATCCTGCTTCCCAACTCGGACGCCAAGCGATCGGATTATTGCGACGGCCTGGGCCTGACGGACGCGGAGTACCGGCTGATCCGTGAGGATCTGACGCCGGAAAGTCGCACGTTTTTGGTCAAGCAGGGGCACACCTCGATCGTCGCGAAGCTCGATCTCGGCGGGATGCCCAACGAGCTCAAAGTGCTTTCTGGCCGGGAGGAGACCCTCGTTGCCATGGAGGAGGCCATTGCCCTGGCGGGTAACGATCCCGCGGCATGGCTGCCGCATTTCTATGCCAACCAACGGAGAAGCTGACATGTCGCTGAAGCACATCATCATGGTTGCAGCCGCGCCGGTCGCGCTCGCTGCTTCCGCCTCGCCGGCCGCTGCACAGGGCATCCCTGTTTTTGACACCTCGACCTATGTGCAAGCGCTCGCGCAGGTCCAGAACACGATTAAAATGGTCCAGCAGGGCGAGCAGCAGATCCAGACGGCGACAACGACACTCAGCTCGCTTCAGAAGCTGACCAACGTCAACGCACTGGCCCCGCAATTGCTCAACGCGCAGGTGCGCAACATCCTGCCCAACACGACGATCGATGCCTCGACGCTGCTCAGTGGCGACCTGTCGAAGATCGGTTCGTTGGGCACGCTCGCATCGAGCATTCAGGCTCGGTACGCCCTGCCATCGACGGGCTCCGATGCCGACGCGGCTTATGCCCAGGCATTGAAGGGTGCGACCGGCGCGTCTGCGGCAATGGCTGCTTTTGGCGAAAATACCCTGAGCGTCACTCAAACGCGGATGCAGGGCCTCGATCAGCTTCGCGAGCAACTGTCGAGCGCCAAGGATCCCAAGGACGTGATGGACCTGCAGGCCCGAATCTCGGTCGAGCAGGCGCAGCTTCAGAACGACATGCTCAAGATGCAGGCGATCCAGATGGCGCAGGCCGGCCAGGCCAACATGCAGATCAGCGCGGCGCAGGTGGCGGCCGGTCGCGACGAGGCAGCATTCTTCAGCGCCAACACGATCAGGAGATAGGCATGCGCAAGATACTCTCGTTTTGCACTCTGCTTGTCATTGCCGGGTGCCAGCAGAATGTCGCGGTGCCCACCGCCAAGGAGCTGGTCGCCAGTCCGCCGCTCCTGATGGTCTGGCAGGCGAAGTGCGACACGGGCGAGTACAGCCGGCTGCCCGCGGACCAGAAGGCTAGAATGTGCACGACAACGGGAGACGCGACCATATCGGTCACCCAGATCAAGGCCGGTAACGAAGAGGCCGACTTCTTTCGCCAGAGCACGGTCCGGAAGAAATAAGTCTCCGCGGTGCGCCCTCGTCGCTGAACATCGGAACCTCACATAATGGCTGCCGCTTCGCCCAACATCATGACGCTGTTCACGACGATGTATTCGTACGTGGAGACCGCCATAGCGACGTCGGTCGCGAGCTTCGGGTCGGGGCTTGTAAGCTTCGTCGCAGCGCCTTTGGCGCTGGCGGCGATCATCTACTTCCTGCTGCTCGGCTTCGCCGTGCTGCGAGGCGCGATCCAGGCCCCGTTGCGCGAGCTGGTGTTCCAGGCCGGCAAGGTCGGGTTCGCCCTCGCGGCTGCCGGAGCCGTCGGCTATTCCGCGTTCGTGGTGAACGTGGTCACCAACTTGCCGAGCGAGATCATCGCGGCCGGATCGGGCACGCCGGTCACCAACCCGGGCACCACCTTCGATACCTATGTCTCGGATACCGGCAAGCTGTCGGAGAAACTGGTCAATGCGAACCTGAAGGTTCAGTCGCAGGAGCAGAAGGGCATCACCGACTTTCGCACGCCGGTGATCCAGCTCAGTGCCACGCTGATCACCTATCTGTGCGTCGCTGTCCTCTACATCTTCGCGTTCCTGTCGGCGTCGATAGGCTTCTGCATCGTCATTTTTGCCAAGCTGTCGGTCGCGATCTGCGTGGCGCTCGCACCGCTCGCGCTGGCGTGTCTGCTTTTCAACTCCTCCCGCTGGCTGTTCGACGGGTGGTTGAAACAGACCGTCAACTTCATCCTGCTGATGGTCGTCATGGCGATCATGACGAAGTTCATCACCGGTCTCCAGGAAGCGGCGATGGACGGCATCATGGGGTCGATTCCGGAGGACGGCTCGTCCTTCGTCATGGCGCAGAACGGCTATATCGTCCTGAAAGCTGCCGTGATGCTCGTCGCGACGATCGCCTGCGCGGCGATCTACATCGTCGGAACGATCTTCTTCTTTCAGTCGCCGGCGATCGCTGCGGGCATCTCGGGTGGTGCGTCGTCTGGCGGCCATGGCTTCCTGCAGACCGGGGCGAACATGTTGACCAACCGGCTCATGTTCCGGCGCGCGACGCAGGCAAACCGTCCCCCCGCAGCAGGAAGCGGCACGGGCGGCTCGGCTTCTCGGTCCACTTGAGGACCGGTGGCCAGTCCAGAACCATGAACCACGAACACCGCCGCCGCGGGACCTTACGAACGGAGACCTTATGAAAAGGCTGACCATCATGGCGATAGGCGCGCTTGCGCTTGGCGGCTGCACCGGGACACGCATCAAACCCGTATCGGTGTGTGACGGCAAGCATCGCCGGCCGGCCAACCTATACGGGACGATTCTGCCCAGCCTGCCGGTGCCGCTTCCGGCGTCGCAACAAGGCATGGGTCGATCGATGGTCGCGCCGCCAAACGGTGCGACCTCGCCGGCGCCGGCTCCTGCCGCCCCGTCGGACCCGGTGTTGATGCGGGATGATGCGCCCGCGCCCGCACCGACGCCTTCCCCGTCCCAGGCGCCTGGCGCGGCACCGGCTGCGCCGATCGGCCCCGGGGCGATGAATTTTGTGCGGCCAGCGCCAGGAATGCCCCGGCTGGGTATCGCGCTGTCCTACTCCTCCTGCTGAAGGAATCGACGCCATGGGCGCGGTGAAGACGCAAGATAAAGAGAAATACTTCGAGACCTCGAGGACGTGGGAGTACGACCGCATGCGTGCGGCGATACAGTCCAAGCGGCTCGCTTGGGCTGTCGCCGCGGGGGCCTGCACACTCGCGGTGGCCTCGGTTGCGGCGGTCGCCATGCTTAGTCCGCTGAAGACCGTCGAGCCTTATGTCATCAGGGTGGACAGGAGCTCGGGCGAAACGCAGGTCGTGACCGCGCTAAAAGGACCCCAGCCGCGCACGTACGAGGATGCGGTCAACCGCTACTTCATCTCGCAATATGTGCGATTGCGCGAAGGCTGGCTCAACGATGCCGCACGCGAAAACGCCTATACGGTCATGCTTACCAGTGATCAGGCCGAGAGTGCCCGCTACTTGAACAGCGTTCAGGCCAACAACAGGAACGCGCCCTCCAACATCTACGGCGACAAGGGTTTCGTCTCGATCTCGATCCGGACGATCAGCTTCCTCAGCCCCACCGTGGCGCAGGTCCGCTTCACGAAGATCATCACGTTCGGGCAGAACACGCCGATCGCGCAGAACTGGAACGCGATCATGACCTTCCGATACACGACGGCACCGGAGCATGAGAAGGACCGGAACATCAATCCGCTCGGCTTCCAGATCGTCAATTATCGTTCTGACCCGGAGGCGTGACATGAGCGATCAGCAGAATACTTCCGACAACCGCGATCGTGTTGCCTCCCCCTTCATGCCCGCGCTCCGCAGGAAGCTGGGTGTTCGCCTGTCACCGCAAGCGACGGAGTTGGTGCTGACGGAGGATGGCGCCAAGAGCCGCTTCTGGCGCGGGGTCGGTGCGGTGTGGCACCGCCTCGTCGCATTCTCGGTTCTGGGTGCCGCAGCAGTCACGCTGGCGCCGCACTCCGCGTTCGCGTCGGAGACCCCCGTTCCCGGCGCCAAGGACGCCCGCGTTCGCAACGTCAATTACGATCCCGACCAGGTGGTGACGATCGTCGGCAGTTTCCGGCACGCAATCGAGATCCAGTTCGGGCCCGGCGAAACGGTGACGCAGGCCGCCCTGGGCGATACCGTCTCGTGGCAGATAGCGCCCGTGGGCAATATCGTTTTCCTCAAACCCCGCGAGAGGGCTGGAGGCACCAACCTGATCGTCGTCACCAATGCGGGCGGCGTGCCGCGCACCTATCATTTCAACCTCGCACTTGGGACGGGCGCCACGATGTACGGCGTGCGGTTCCGATATCCTCGCGAGGAACGGGCGATGGCGGCGCTGCAAGTGCAGCTCGCCCAGGTCCAGGCCGCCAAGGCCGTCGAGACCACCATCACCACCGCTGCGCTCGACCATGCCGTGATCGAGGGCGCCCGGAACATGAAGTATACGGTGCAGGGCGACGTCGCGCTGCAACCCACAGAGATATCCGACAACGGCGAGTTCACTGTGTTGCGCTATCCCGGCCACGCCGACATTCCATCGATCTTCGCCGTCGATGTCGACGGGACCGAGACGATCGTCCCCTACGATGTTCGCGAGGATTTCGTCGTGATCCATGCGGTCTACCGTCAACTACGGCTTCGGCGCGGCGCGACGGTGCTGTGCATCTACAACGAGGCGCCGCTGCGTAACGATCGCGGCGATCGAACGGGCACCGTCTCCAATGTCGTCGAACGCAAAGTGAAGGGGCAGTAACATGGTCGGCACCATTATCGACCGCGGGGGCGAAGTCGCTGCCGACACCGTGGCCCCAGGCGAGGTGGATAGCCCCGTCGCGCGTAGTGGCGGCTGGGGCAACATCGCCTTCATCGGTGCGGGCATCGGCCTGCTCGGCGCCATGGGCGGAATCGTGATCGGCTATGGTGCGTTCCATCAATCGGCCAGCACTGCGGCTGCTGCGCAGCCCGCAAAGGCCAGTGACCGGGCTGTGGACGACGTGATGGGATCGCCGAACGCGCAGCGCGCGGCGCTCGCGGGTCAGCTCGGCCAGCCCGGCGCGGCGCAGACCGACATCTTCGGGCGGCCGATCGCCCCGGCCCCGGGGACGCAGGTCGCCGATGCCAACGGCAATCCGGTGCCGGCGTCGGGTGCAACAACCCCCACCACGGCGAACAGGCAGCAATCTCTCGAGCAGCGACGTGCAGATCAGGCGCGTGCCATGGCAGATGCGGCTCGGCGATCGCCGATCATGGCCTTTGGCAGCACCGGCCTGGCCTCGGCCGCTCTTCCCGCCTCCGCGCCGAGCGGGGACGCACAACAGGGCACTGGCCTGGACGACCAGCCGCGCGGTGCTGGACAGTCCACCGTCGCACGGCCGGGCTTCGGTGCCAGCGGCTTCGGAGCGCAGGGCGAAGACAGTCCGGCCGAGGCGGGCAAGGGCTCGACCGACTTCAGCGATCAGCTCGGCCATGCCGCGATCCAGACGGTCCGCGCGAAGATGGTCGCGGACCGCAATCTTCTCCTGAGTGCGGGCACGGTCATCCCCTGCACGCTCCAAACGGCGATCAACTCGACGCAGGCTGGGTTCGTATCCTGCGTCATCAACCACGATGTCTATTCAGAGAATGGTCGCATCGTCCTGCTCGACAAGGGCACCAAGGTGCTCGGGCAATATTCGGGCGGCATCACGCAGGGGCAAGCGCGCCTGTTCGTGCTGTGGACGCGCGCCCTGACACCGCGCGGCGTCGCGATCGATCTCGGGTCGCCGGCAGCCGACCGCCTTGGTCGGGCCGGTCTGCCGGGCGGTGTCGATACCCAGTTCTGGGCACGGTTTGGCGTTGGGCTCGTCATCTCGGTGCTGGAGGACGCGTCGCAGATCGCCGGTCGCGCAGTGGCCAACGAGGGAAGCAATACCACGCAGGTTCCCGGGCAAACCGGGCAGACGGTCCTTCAGCAAACCATGAACATCAAGCCGATCCTGAAAAAGAACCAAGGCGACACCGCCGCGATCTTCATCGCCAAGGACTTCGACTTCCGCTCGGTCTACGACGTGGGCCTGAGGCGCTAAAGCGGTGGCATCCAGTCCGACGTCGCTGATCTACGAGCATAATGCGGAGCCGATCCGACGACACCTTCTTCGCGACGACGTGACCGAGCTGGTCATCAACGAGCCGGGGGTGATCGGCCTCGAAACGCGGAGTGGCTGGGAGTGGCATGAGGAGCCCGCGCTGGACAATGCGGCGCTCATGACGCTGGCGAAGCTGATCGCGGGGCTGACCAAGCAGGATATCAATTCCGAATATCCAATCTGCTCCTCGGTCCTTCCGGGTGGCGAGCGAGCGCAGGTCGTCGTTCCCCCGGCGGTCGAGCAAGGCTTCATCTCGATCACGATCCGCAAAGCGTCGGGCGTGACAATGAACATCGACGATTTCGAGGCCGCCGGCCTTTTCAGCGAGGTCCGCGCACATGGCCTGTACGAGGATGTCGACCCCGACCTGCTGGCCTTGCGCGAAGCGGGCGACTGGCGCGCGTTCTTCAAGCTGGCGGTCGAAGCCCGCAAGAACATCCTCATTTCCGGGGCGACGGGATCCGGCAAGACGAGCTTCTCGAAGGGGCTCATCAAGCTGATCCCGGACTATGAGCGAATCCTGACAATCGAGGACACACGCGAGCTCGTCGTACCTCAACGCAATCACGTCCATATGATGTACGCCAAGGACGGGAAGAGCCTCCAGAAGGCCGGCGCCAAGGAGTTGCTGGAATCGGCGCTGCGAATGCGGCCCGATCGCATCCTCCTGCAGGAACTGCGGGACGGCACCGCCTTCTTTTACCTGCGCAACGTCAACAGCGGGCATCCCGGTTCGATCACCACGGTCCACGCCAATACGGCCGAGGGCGCGTTCGAGCAGCTGACGCTGCTGGTGAAGGAGTCGGAAGGCGGCAACGATCTCGACCGCCACGACATCCGCGCGCTGCTGCGCTCGCTGGTCGATATCGTCGTTCAGATGCATCGCTTGCCGCCCGGTGAAGGCCAGCCGGCGCGCTATCGCATGACCGAAGTATGGTTCGATCCGGCAAGCAAGCCGACCGCGTGAAGAGGATGCCGGCATGAACGGAAAGTGGGTGTGAAGCGACGAAGGGTCGCAGCCGGGTGCGATCGCGTTCCTCGCCGTCATCGGCTCGGCTGTGAGCGCCGCGATCGGCGCCCTCGTCGTCCTATGGCGTGCCCACCTCCTCAACGCCCATACCCCGTGGCGCAAGGTCCCGGAGGCGCTATGGACGCTGAAGGGCTACCCGATCGTTTATCAGCCGTTCCTGATCGGCTTCGGGATCGGCCTCGTTCTGACGGTCATCATCATCGTCTCGACGCTGTTCAAGCGGCAGAAGCTCCACGGCGAGGCACGCTTCGCGCGGATCGGCGAAGTCCGAAAGGGCAAGATGCTCGCCCCGGCCGGCATCGTACTGGGCAAGTTCGGCGCCAAGGTGATGCGCTTTGGCGGGCCGGAGCATGTGATGCTCGAAGCTCCGACGCGCGCCGGCAAGGGGGTCGGCGTCATCATACCAAACCTGCTGGACTGGCTCGATTCTCTCGTCGTGCTCGACATCAAGCAGGAGAATTACGACAACACGGCTGGGTATCGGCTGAAGGTCCTCGGACAGCAGGTGCTGCTGTTCAACCCGCTCGATCCCACCGGCCGCACGGTGCGGTGGAATCCGCTGAGCTACATCAACCGGCGTGATCCGGTGGAGGTCATCAACGAGCTACAGAAGATCGCGGCGATGCTCTACCCAGATCCGCTCACGGGTGAGAAGTTCTGGGCCGAGGGCGCGCGAACCGCGTTTCTCGGCATCACCGCCTATATCGCCGCGACCGTCGACGATGGGGAGGACGCCCTCCCCTTCACGCTCGGCGAAGTGTACCGCCAGTTCGCGGCGGGCGATGCCCAGAGGCGTTTCCCGAAGGTCATCGCCGATCGGAAGAAAGCAGGAAAGCCCCTGTCGGAAGGATGCGTCTCCGCAATCAAGGATTATACCGGCTCGTCGGCAAACACGTTTTCCGGACTGCGCCAGTCGGTCACGTCCAAGATCAACGGTTGGCTGAACCCGTATGTCGATGCGGCGACGTCGATGAGCGATTTCGATCTGAGCGAGTTCCGGGACAAGCGGATTTCGCTCTATCTCGGCGTGTCACCGGATGACTTGGAGCGGGTCGCGCCGATCTACGGCCTCCTCTTCCAGCAGCTCATCGACCGCAACGTCCGCGAGCTGCCGAAGGGCGACAGGCATCAGATCAAGGTGCTGCTCGCGCTGGACGAGTTCGCGAGCCTCGGCAAATGCACCGTGCTTGCGAACGCCTTCAGTTATGTTGCTGGCTACGGGTTGCGGATGCTGCCGGCGTTCCAGTCGCTCGAACAGGTCCAAGGCGTCTATGGCGACAAGGTGGCGGCCGACATCGAGCGGAACTGCGCGGTGCGGCTTGTGCTCCGTCCAGCCGGTTTGGCCGAGGCGAAGAAGATTTCGGACCAGCTCGGCAGCTACACGTTCAAGGCGCGCTCGCGCTCGATGGGAACGTGGGGTGGCGGCGGCGGCTCCACCTCGGATTCGGATCAGCGACGGCCGCTGATGCTTCCTCAAGAAGTCGAACTGCTGCCGGAGGACGATCTGATCGTTTTTCGGCGCGGCATGTACGCGACCTATGGAAAGAAGGTTCGCTATTATGCCGAGAAGAAGCTTTCGGCGCGGACCAAGATACGTGCCCCGGAGATGCCGCAGATCCGCGTCGATCCGGCTGTCGCTGCAAACAGTCTCCGCGTGATCGAGGCCACGCAGGCCGCCGATGACTCCAGTCCTGCCTTGCCGATGCCAGGCTCGAACTCGGGCACTGAATCCCTGTCAGCCAACCGATCAACCGCAACGGGTCGCAATGGATTGAACCAAGCCGCGATCGACGCGGCCTTGGCCGTCACGCCGAGCGAGCGTGTCGCCAAGCTCTTCGAAGGCGTTGTCATGGTGCAAGCCAAGGCCGCGAAAAGCGTAACCTAAAAAACACTACCCAGCTCCGTATTGTCAATCAATCTCTGGATCCGTTGTGCCGAGTGTTCAAAATTTCTGAAATCGACGCTGATCGAACGCTCCCCGCCGCCTCGGTAAATTTGGCCTCGAGCGCTGTTGACGAAGTGGGCGTTATCTAACATATGAAGTGCCTCGGCGATGGATTTCCGCCGGGCCGTTGGCCAAACCGCCCTCGCAAGGGCCGATGATTCCTACTTGGCGCCGCAAGGCAGCAAGGAGGAATGGTGCGTGCTACGTTCGGTAACCTGATACATGATCTCAACGTCGCGGCGTTTGTCCGCGATCGGCATGATCATGCCATGTCGGTCATGCGCTGGGCGCTGATCCTTGTACCGATGGCGGCGCTGGTTGGCACGCTGTGCGCGGCGTTCCTGTGGAGCCTCGACGTGGTCACGCGGCTGCGCTTCGCCTGGCCCTGGTTGATGTACCTGTTGCCGGTTGGCGGTTTCGTGGTCGGGTTGCTCTACCACCTCACCGGCCGCTCGGTAGAGGGGGGCAACAACCTGATTGTCGAGCAAATCCACGAGCCTGGTGGCGGCGTGCCGCTGCGGATGGCGCCGCTGATCTTTTTCGGCACGGTGGTGACGCATCTGTTCGGCGGATCGGCCGGCCGCGAGGGCACCGCAGTGCAGCTCGGTGGAAGTCTGGCCAGCGGTTTCGGCCGAGCTCTCAAGCTCGACGCGGACGGCACGCGCATCCTGTTGATGACGGGAATCGCGGCCGGGTTCGGGGCGGTGTTCGGCACGCCGATCGCGGGCGCCGTGTTCGCGCTGGAGGTGCTGGCGATCGGGCGCGTCGAATATCGCGCGCTGGTGCCGTGTCTGGTCGCGGCGCTGGTGGGGGACTGGAGCTGCCTTGCCTGGGGCATTCACCACGGCGTGTACCGGATCGATGCGATCGTGCCGGTCGACGCGCTGCTCGTCGCCAAGGCAGGGATCGCAGGCGTCGCGTTCGGGCTGACTGGGCTCGTCTTTGCGGAGGCCAATCACGCGCTGGGCGAGTGGCTCAAGCGAATCGTGCCCTATGGCCCGCTGCGTCCCGTCATCGGCGGGGTCGCGGTCATCGCGCTCGTCTATCTGTTTGGAACGCGCGACTATCTCGGGCTGGGTACGCTGGCGGCGACACCCGGCGGCCTCACCCTCTTCAGCTTTTTCGGACCGGACACCTATTCCTGGAGTTGGGCGCTGAAGCTGCTGTTCACCGTCGTCACGCTCAGCGCCGGGTTCAAGGGCGGCGAGGTGACGCCTTTATTCTTCATCGGCGCGGCACTTGGCAATGCGCTGGCACCGGTGTTCGGCGTGCCGACCGGCGTGTTCGCAGCGATCGGGTTCGTCGCCTTGTTCGCAGGCGCGGCCAACACGCCGCTCGCGTGCACGTTCATGGGCATCGAGCTGTTCGGCGCGGCCTATGCGGTGCCGATCGCAGTCGCCTGTTTCGTCGCCTACCTGTGCTCGGGCCACAATGGCATCTATCTGTCGCAGCGTGTTGCTGTGGCGAAGGTGCCAGTAACCGGCTTTACGCCGAACGCGACGCTGCGCGAGGCGCGCGCGCACCGCGCTGTCCGCCGCCCGCGCCCTTGATCCCTCCACCCGTCGAAGGTCCGCCCATGTCCGATAATTTCACCGTCCAGCATCGCGAAATCGGCATGCTGCGTATCTTCATGAAGCCGTCCGACCGGATCGGCCCGCGCAGCGTACGCAAGCTGTGGGGTGCCAAACCGCTCTACCGGGAACTGATCCAGACCGCGAAAGCAGACGGCATCATCAATGCGGTGGCGCAGCACACCCATTACGGGTTCAGCAATCATGGGCCGATCCGGGAAAACGGGACGGAGTCCGCCGACCCGCATCTGACGATCTGCGTCGAACTGGTCGGCGAGCGCGACCAGCTCGACCTGTTCTGCCGACGTCACGGCGAGCTGCTCGGCGACAAGGTGATCGTCTACAAGCAGCTGGAGCATTGGAGCGTCACGCCGACCAGCATTGACCGGAACGACGCGGCGCCGGCCGGTTCCGCAGAGCCCGAAGCATGAGCGGCGACGTGGGAAGCAGTGCTACCGCGTCGTGGCTGGTTTGGGCACTTGGCTCTGCGGGGTTCGCCGCGCTCACCGCGATCTTCGCCAAGGTCGGCGTGGATGGAATCGACTCCGATCTCGCGACCCTCTTCCGGACCCTCATCATCGTCGTCGTGTTGACCGTGCTCCTGACGCTGACCGGCAAGTTCCAGCCACTGGGAACGATCAGCCCGCGCAGTTGGACCTTTCTCACCCTTTCCGGACTTGCCACCGGCGCATCCTGGCTTTGCTATTTTCGCGCGTTGAAGCTGGGCGATGCATCGCGCGTCGCACCCATCGATAAACTGAGCGTGGTGCTGGTTGCCATGATCGGCGTGATCTTCCTCGGCGAGCATCTTTCCACCCGAGGATGGCTCGGCATCGTCCTTATCGGGACGGGTGCCGTGCTCGTTGCCCTTTCCTGATCCATCGAGCGGAGTTGTCCTGATGCCTTACGTCACAACGATGGCCCTGACCCTCGCGTTGGCTGCGGCCTTACCGGCGCAGGCAAGATCGGCAAGGCATTGGACCACCCCCACAATGTCATCCTCGTCGTAGTCGATGGGCTGCGCGGCAGGATCGTCACCCGGGACACCGCACAGGCGATCAGGGTTCTCGTCAGCCCGATCCACCCGAGACGTCAGGGGCGACCTTTGGATCGGGGTCCTGCGCCTTGCCTTTCGCGGCGCCCGGCTGCTTCGCGCTCATGCCGGTCAGGTAAGCGACGATCGCCGGCACGTCGGTTGCGGCGACGGGCGCCTTGTAGACCTCGCGCATCTTGGTGACCTCCGCGGTCCACTGGTCGGCGGAGAGTGGTGGCTGATTTAGCGCCATGCTAGCCGAATGGCACGAGGTGCAGTTGGCGTTGATGACGTCGGCGTGCGGGCCGTCGGGATATTGGGCTTCGTCGGTCGGAAGATCGACCGTGGTCGATGCAAGCGAGAAACCGTTCGCCGATACGCTCGGCGGTGGGAGTGCGGCGGGGGCAGCAGCCGGTGGGGCGACGCGGCTGTTCGGGGCACCGATCGCGAGCAAAAGAACGACGGTTGCGCCGACGAACCCGAACGACAGCGTGCCGATGGAAGGCGTTTTCATGTGTGCGTTCCTCAACCGATGACGATGTTGGTAGTTTCGATGTTGCCGCGCATGAATCCGCCCGGGTTCCAGATTGGCGTCATTGGCTGGGCCACACCTGCCGTGTTCCAGCAGCGCGACATCAGTTTAGTCGGGCCCGCATGGCTGAGCGGCACCTGCGCGTCCCAGCGCCGAAAGCTGTATTTTCCGTGATCGGGGCCGAGTGTCGTCTTGTACCAGGTCCGGCCGTTGTCGGTCGACACATCGACCTTGGCGACGCCGCAATCGCCGCCCATCGCGATGCCACCGAGCGGGATCGACCGGTCGAAGGCGATCGCCTGCCCCTCGTCGAGACTCGTGACCCAGCTGCGCGGGATCATCCGGTTGATCGGCACGGCCGGGAAGTCCTTCTCGCCCGGCCGGACGTTCGCGCGAGGCGTGTCGGGTATCTTGTACGCCTTGGCCATCCAGTAGCCGTCGTCGGGCGCGGCCAGCACCTCGATGTCGTTGAGCATCTTGACCCAATAGGTCGAATACCAGCCCGGCACGATCAGCCGGACCGGGAAGCCGTTCAGCAGCGGCATCTGCTCGCCGTTCATCCCGAACGCGAGCATCACCTCGCCGTCGCGCGCGTGATCGATCAACAAAGACTTCGCAAAATCGGGGGCGCCTGCGACCACCGGCTGGTCGAGCGCACCGAACCGCACCGCGACCGCGCCCGGCTTAACGCCAGCGATGTCGAGCACGTTGCGTAGGCGTACACCCAGCCACTTGGCGTTGCCCATCGCGCCGTGGCGCCACTGTGCACCAGCAACCGGTGGTTGGAACAGCGCGCGCGAATTGCCCGAACACTGGTTGATCGCCGCCAGCTCTACGCGCGGTAGCTTCAGCAGCTGCGCCAGCGATATCGACAACGGCCGCGTAACCGCGCCGTGCACCTTGATCCGGAACGCCTCGACATCGATCGCGGTCGGAATGTCGGCCCAGTGCCAGCGTACGAAGAACTGGTCGTTCGGGGTGAAGACGTCGCCGTTGAATACGCTCATCGGCGTTTCCAGCAGCGGCGGGTGGATGCGCTGGAGGATCATGCTGCCCTTGCCGGGGAAAGCGCTGGTCATCGGCCGTTCCGATGGGCCACCCGGCAGGTGCAGGTCGACCATGCTCTGCGCCAGCGCCGGTGCTGCGATCAGCGCGCCGCTGCCGATTGCGGCCTCTACCAGAAAGCGACGGCGGTTGGTCGCTTGCGCCAATTTCGTATCCAGGCTGTCCACCAGCATTCTCCCGTTTATATCATGATCTGTATGCGCGACCCGTCCGCCGGTCTGCCCGGTACAGGTCGATCGGATGCGCCGGTTCGATCCGGCAGGACGATCAGTTCGCCCTTGTCAGTTCGGTGTGGCGATGCAGGGCGACACGAACAGGTTGCCACGCCAGCCGCCCGCGACCGTCTTGGCACCGACCAGCAGCCACATCGCGGCGAGAGCGATCGTCAGGACCGTGCCGACGATGCCGAAAAAGCCGAGCTCGAGCGTCGTGCCGAGCTTGAAGGTGGCGACCGTGTAGACGCCGAGCGGGAAGGTATAGCCCCACCAGCCAAGGTTGAACGGAATGCCTGCGCGCCAGTAGCGGATCGTGATAAGTGTCGCGAGCGCCAGCCACCACAGCCCGAAGCCCCACAGCAGCAGCCCGGCGATCGTGCCGATGCCCTGTGCAACGACGCCGATCCCACCGAGCCCGTTGGCGGCCAGGATTGCGGGCGCATCGCTGCCGAGCACCAGCATCCCAAGCGCGCCGGTGCCGATCGGGCCAAGTGCGAGCCAGCTCGATGCGGCCATGCTCTCGTGCGGCAGCTTGTGCAGTGCCATCCGCAATATGAGGATCGCGAGGATGCCGAACGCGACCGGCACCGAATAGGCCCACAGGACATAGGAGGTCGCCAGCACGACGAACTGGTGGTGCGCGTCCGCCAGATGCGGCGCGAGCAGGCCTCCGCTTGCGCCTGCCACTTCCGCCGCGACCACCGGAAGCAGCCAGACCGCGGTCATGCCGTCGAGCGAATGCTCGTGCCGCGTGAACATGAGATACGGGATCGCCACACCGCAAGCGAGCGACATCGCGACGTCGATCCACCATAATGTCTCGGCGACCGGGATCACGCCCGCGCCGAACCGCGGCAGGCCGAACGCGAGGCACCCGTTGATGATCGTCGCGAGGCCCATCGGGATCGTACCGATGAACATCGACACGGTGTTGTGCCCGAAGATCCGCCGCGCCTCGTGCCCGAACATCGCCCAGCGCGCGGCGTAGAGCCCGGTGAACAGCGTGAAGAGCGCGATGTTGAAGTACCAAAGCGCTTCGCCGACCGGGTGCAGCGATGCGCCGATCCCCGGCACCTGCGGCAAGGCGAGCGCGAGGATGCCGGTGCCCATCGTCGCGGCGAACCAGTTGGGGGTGAACTGCCGGATCATCTCGCGTGGAGAGTCGAGCCGGCTAAGCGGCTTCAGGCCATCGAGAACGGGTTTCAAATCGGTGGTCACTTGCCCGTCTCCTTGATGAGATCGGTCAGCGCATCGGCCGCCCGGGTACGATAGCGCTCTTTGTGCCGCAGCGCGTAGAACGGACGCCGCGGCAGGCCGAGCGGCAGATCGTGCAACGTGCCGGCCGCGATTGCAGGTGCGACGACATGCTGCGACAGCACCGCGACGCCTGCGCCGGCCTCGACCGCGCTACGCACCGCCTCGTTCGACGGCAGGGTCAGCGCGGTGGTGAGGTCCGACGGATCGACGCCGCGCTGGCGTAGTACCTCCTCGAACGACGAGCGCGTCCCCGATCCCTGCTCTCGGACGATCCAGCGCGCGGCGCGGATCCAGTCCTCGTCGATCGTGTCGGCAGCGCGGTCGCTCACGAGTACCATGCGGTCGTTCGCGACCGTCCAATGCGCGAGCGCGGGCTCGTCGATCACGCCTTCGACAAAGCCGAGCTCGGCTGCACCGTCGAGCACGCGCGTTGCGGCCCCTTCAGTATTGTCGATCGCCAGTTCGATT
>JAYVRZ010000069.1:0-12667 GCA_043775965.1 Sphingomonas sp. | reverse complement strand
ATCTGTCCTTCGGTCTCGCGAAGGTGCGTTTCGAAGCCCTGCTTCAGCGCCGGCGCGGTCGCCTTCTCGGCCATTTTCGGCAGCGCCTTGGCGATCTGGTTCTCGGCATAATAGACGTCCTGCAACTGGTGCAGGAACAGGTCTTCGAACGTTGCGATGTCTTTTGAAAACAGGCCCATGATAGTGTCCTCGCATAGCGGTTGCCGCGAAGCGAACTGCTCCGGTTTTGTGGCAACGTACGCGTCCCCGGGAAGTTTCGCCGATCCTGCCCGCGATCAATATGATTAATCCCACGCATCGGGCGATCGAGCCCCGCCGTAGCCGATCTCGTATCGTGCAATCACTGTTGGCGGAAACGCAATTGCCTCGAACGCGTCCGTGTCCCCAGGAGGAAGTGATGCTGCGACGCAGCAATTCCGTTCACGAGGTCGTTATGTTTTCCCTGATCGCTCTATACTTCGACTATCGCACCATGCGCGCCCAGCGTGCCGCCGGTCCGGTCCAGCCAGTGGCGCCACGTGCCGCAGTCGCAAACGACACGGTTCCGAACCGGGCCGTCGCCACCGCAGCCTGAATTCGGACCGTCCGGCGGAACCGGCCGACCCGCCCGCGGCTTGTCAGGTACAGATCCACCACGAGGTAGTGACATGGCAGAAGCAACCTGGGGCGACAGCACCAAGACGCCCGAGATCAACTGGCGGATGAGCGCATCGCTGAAAAACGTACCGCGCGGCGATAGCGACGTCGCCGAGGTCACCAGCCTGGAACGCGCGGTTCGCGCATGGCTCGCGCTCGATCGCGACCACCGTGAAGGCGCAGTGCTGACCAGCGAGCACCCGGTGCTGATCGACGGCAGTTCGCACGACACCTTCACCGGCGAGGGCATCGCGGTGCTCGCCGAACGCTTGCCCAAAACCGCGCGCTGAACCGGAAGGGCGGAGCGGAAACGCCTGCCGCCCCGCCTTCACATCATCCGGCTACGCAGGTTGAACAGGATCACCAGCGTCCCGGATACCATCAGCGCGATGATGAGCGTCGAGAAGAGGATGAGCTGGAGATCGTGACGCGACGATCGCTTGAGGCTGATGTGCAGGAAACAGCGGAACTGGACCGCCATCTGCACGAGACCCAGCGCCAGCACGATCCCGAAGGTGGCCCTCGCGCCCGTCGACGGCCAGCGCACCGCCGCGAATGCCGCCGTCGTCAGCGCCAGCGACAGGCCGTATCCCACCGCATAGGATCGCAATTCGCGCGTCCGGTCGCTCATCCGATATGCCCCTGAAGGTAGACGACCGAGAAGATCGCGATCCAGACGATGTCGAGCAGGTGCCAGAACAGCCCGAGCCGCAACAGGTTGATCCGCACGCGCGCATCCAGACCGTAGGCGCAGACCTGCCCGACCATCACGACCAGCCAGAAACAGGCGACCGCGACGTGCAGGCCGTGCAGCCCGACCAGCGCGAAGAACGACGACAGGAAGCCGCTGCGCATCGGATAGGCGCCGTGCGCGAACATCGTCGCGAAATCGTCCGCCTCCAGCGCCAGGAACACGAGCCCCAGGCCGAGCGTCGCCGCCAGCCAGCCGAACAGCACGCGGCGCGGTTCGTCGTATTTCATCGCCAACGTCGCGCGGCCGAACGTGGCGCTGCTCGTGAGCAGCAACAACGTCTCGACGAACGCGGGCAACAGCTTGAACTCGGACGCGGGGGTCGGGCCGCCGACGGTGCTGGCGATCATCGTGCCATAGGTCGCGAACAGCAGCGCGAAGATCACCGCGTCGCTCATCAGGAACATCCAGAAGCCGAAGATCGCGTTCTCCGCCTGATCCGCGGTCAGTTCGCCGTTCTCACCCAGGTTCAGGCCGGCATGCGCCAATTCGGGCTCGCTCATCGATCGATCTCCGCCAGCCCGCGATTGACTGCCGCCGTCTCCAATTTCCGCGGGATCGCACGGGTGGCGCGAACCCTGGCCAGCCATGCCTCGTGCGCCAGCGCGACCTCGGCGGCCGGGATGGTCCGGTGCTGGTCGCGGCCGAAGCTGCGCAACACGACCGCCGCGACGATCACCTGGACCGCCACGATCGCCAGTCCCCAGATCTCCCACACCAGCCCGAACGCCGCCACTGCCGCGGAAAGCCCGATCGCGACGCCGGTCATGCTCCCGCGCGGTACGACGATGTCCTCGTATTTCGCGGGCGAGGCGTAGGGGTCGGGCTGCCCCTCGTCATGCTTGTGATCGTAGAACGGGTTACGCCCGTCGATCAGCGGCAGCACCGCGAAGTTGTATTCCGGTGGTGGTGCGCTGATCGACCATTCCAGCCCACGCCCGTCCCACGGGTCGCCCGCCTCGACCCGCATCGACTCGCGGTTGCGGATGCTGACCCACAACTGCACGCCGAGCGAGACGAGCGCCGCCAGCAGGATGAACGCGCCGACGCCGGCAACGTACAGCCAGGGCCGGAACGACGGTTCGAAGATCGCCTGCGTCCGCCGCGCCATTCCGCTCGCGCCAAGCACGTACAGCGGGAAGAAGGCGAGGTAGAAGCCGACCACCCAGCAGGTGAACGCGATCCGTCCCCAGCGCTCGTCGAGGCGGAATCCGAACGCCTTGGGGAACCAGTAATGATAGCCTGCCAGCATCCCGTACAGCAGCCCCGGGATCAGCATGTTGTGGAAATGCGCGACCAGGAACAGCGTGTTGTGGACGAGGTAGTCGAGCGGCGGCATCGCCAGGATGATGCCGGTGAAGCCGCCCAGCACGAACGTCATCATGAACGCGAGCGCGTACAGCATCGGCACGGTGAAGCGCACCTCGCCGCGAAACATCGTCCAGATCCAGTCGTAGATCTTGACGCCGGTCGGCACGCCGATCGTCATCGTCGCGATCCCGAACGCCGCGTTGACGTTGGCCGACTGCCCCATCGTGAAGAAATGATGGACCCACACGGTGAAGCTCAGCACCGCGATCGCCATCGTCGCGATCACCAGCGAGGTATAGCCGTAGAGGTCCTTGGTCGAGAAGGTCGACACGACTTCCGAATACACGCCGAACGCGGGCAGGATCAGGATGTAGACCTCGGGATGACCGAACAGCCAGAACAAATTGGCGTAGTTCATCATGTTGCCACCAAGGTCGTTGGTGAAGAAATGGAACCCCAGATAGCGGTCGAGCGCGAGCAGCAGCGTCGCGACGGTCAGCGGCGGCATCGCGAAGATCATCAGGATCGACGTGCACAGGCTGGTCCACGAGAACATTTGCATCCGCATGAACCCCATGCCCGGCGCACGCAGCTTGTAGAGTGTGCAGGCGATGTTGATCCCCGCCATCGTCGACCCGATCGACCCCAGCGTCACTGCCCAAATCCAGTAATCGACCCCGACGCCGGGACTGAACGCGCGCTCCGTGTAGGGCGGATAGCCGCTCCACCCCCCGGTCGAGAATTCGCCGACCACCAGGCTCGTCATCATCAGTCCCGCAGCGCCGATCGTCAGCCACAACGCGATCGAGTTCGCCCAGGGGAACGCCATGTCGCGCGCGCCGATCTGCAGCGGCAGGACATAGTTGATCATCCCCGTCAGGAACGGCATCGCCATGAAGAAGATCATGATCGAACCGTGCGTCGAGAATAGCTGGCCGAAATGATCGGGCGACAGGAAACCGGGGTTCTCGATCGCCACCGCCTGCTGCATCCGCATCAGCACCGCCTCGACTAGCGCGCGAGACAGCATCACGAACGCGACGACGATGTACATGATGCCGATTTTCTTGTGGTCGAGGCTGGTGAGCCACTCGGTCCACAGATACCGCCACTTGCCATACCGCGTCAGCAATGCCGCGACCGCGACCGCGCCGACCACGACCAGCGCGCCGGCAAACGCGCCGATCAACTCGCTCGCCGTCGGGTTCTCCCAGGCGCGCACGAACGGCAGGTCGAGCCAGCCGAACCGCCCCAGGACGGCAGGCCAGAGCGGAACGGAAACGGTCATCGATCGGCTTTCGAATGAGACTGCGCGGCGCCGGTTTCGCTCAGCACGCGCTCGAACAGACGCGGTGCGACATGCGCGAACATGACAGGCTGCGTGATGACGGAGCGCTTGGCCAACCGCCGCCACGTTGCCGGATCGAGTGACCGCCCGCCCGCCTGCGTGGTCACGACCCAGCGATCATACTCGGCGGGCGGCAACGCGACGACCTCGAACTTCTGCTGCTGGAAACCGTCGCCGTTATACTGCGTGTTCTCGCCCGTGAACCGCCCCGGCCGGTGTGCCGCGATGTTCAGCTCGGTCGCCATGCCCGCCATCGCATAGATCTGCCCGGCGAGTTGCGGGATCAGCATCGACTGCATCACCGTGCCGCTGGTCAGCCGGAGATGCACGGGACGCCCCGCCGGAATGGTGAGCCGGTTGACGGCCGCAATCCCCTGCCCCGGATAGACGAACACCCATTTCCAATCGAGCGCGATCGCCTGCACTTCGATCGGCGGCGCCCCCGGCAGGCGACGATACGGATCGTCGATCTGCGTCCAATGCCACAGCAACACCGCCAGTCCGATCACGATCCCCGCGGGCGGGATCCAGATCAGCGCCTCGACCGGCCATGAGAAATTCCACTTCGGCCGGTACGCGTTCTCGCGGTTGGACAGTCGGTAATGCCAAGCGAACAACGGCGTCAGCAGCAATACCGGCCCCGCGACAAACACCAACACGATCGAAACGACGATGAACAGGTGGCGCTCATGCCCGGCGACCGGCCCCTGCGCGTTGAGGAACCCATGCGAAAGCGCGCCGCAGCCTCCGAGACCGGCAGCCAGCACCAGCATCGGCGCCACTCGCGCGAACTGCCGGCAAAGCGCCCGGTCAGGGCGCCCGCCGTTACCAAGCCGACGCTCGCTTCCGCTACCGGCGGGCGCAATCTGCCTGGTCTGCGCCCGCACCATGCGACCTACCCCTTTTGCGCTCTGCATCCCGCCGTCCGTAGAGCGGCACCTGGCGCAAGATCAAGCGCCGACGCGGGTTCGTCCCCGCTTTCGCCACGCGCCCCGGCCTTGGGCCACGCGATCGATCGTCAGCCGGCCTGCTCGACCTGATCGAGATAGTCGGCATAGCCCTGCGCTGCCATCTCGGCCTCCGGCACGAACCGCAGCGACGCGGAGTTGATGCAATAGCGCAAGCCACCGCGATCGCGCGGGCCATCGTCGAACACGTGCCCCAGATGGCTGTCGCCGCCCGCCGAACGGACCTCGGTTCGGACCATGCCGTGCGTGCGATCATGCAGCTCAGCGACGTTGGCGGGCTCGATCGGCTTGGTGAAGCTCGGCCAGCCGCAGTGCGAATCGAACTTGTCGGCCGACGCGAACAGCGGTTCGCCCGACACGATGTCGACATAGATGCCCGCCTCCTTGGTGTGGAGATAGGCGCCCGTCCCGGGCCGCTCGGTGCCGCCCTGCTGCGTCACGTGGAACTGCTCGGGCGTCAGCGCAGCGATCGCCGCGTCGGTCTTCGTGTACTCGGTCATAGCGTCCTCATCCTCGAATGCGCGCCGGTCGACCATGCCGACCGGCTCACCGAGCAATATAGGAAGCCCCGACGCTTACGAGAACATCCGCGCTCAAGTTCGCGATCGACGTGCGAACGTCAGCTTGAGTCCGTCCGCGGCGCGGCGAAGCTCCCGCCAGGTCGGGTGGTTCAGCAAGCCGAGCGCAATTACCCACAAGACGCCGCCGAGCAGGATTGCCGCGATCATCTGCACCAGCGCCACCTCGCCTTTCCAGATCAGCACGAGGATCGGCAGGCACGCCGCGAACGTGCTCGCGGCGCTTTTCGCGTACATCCCTGTCAGCGCCCAGCCCTTGAAGCCGACGATCCGCCGCATCATGCCGATATAGATCGCGTACCAGAACACCGAATAGACCAGCCGCGCGATCGCGGCCGCCTCCAGCCCGAACCGGACGAGCAGGGCGAGGCAGATCAGCGCGACGGCCGTGTCCAGCAGGTTGCGGAACAACAGCTCGCGCAGATGGCCCGAGATCAGCGGGACCTCGGTATGGAGCGGCAACGCGAAGAAGATCAGCTCGCTCAGCGCGACCCAGCGCAGCGCGTGCGCCGCATCCCCCCAGCCCTGCCCATAGATCAACGTGACGATCTCGGTCGACAGCAGCGACAACAGAATCATCGCCGGCCACATGATGCTGGTGTAGCAGGCGATGAGGTCGAGATACGGCTGGGCGAGCGTCCGCTTGCTCCGGATGAGCTGCGCGAAATGGCTGAAGAACACCGACGACAGCCCACCGTCGAGCAGCGTGCGCAGGCCGTCGACCATCCCCGCCGCACGCCCGAACAGGCCGACCGCGTGCATGCCAAGCACGTTGCCGATGATCAGGTCGGGCGAGCGCGTGCCGATCGCACCGCTGACCGCCAGCACGGTGGTGCCCGAGCCGAACGAGACGATCGGCCGCGCCCCCTCGAAGCTCAGCCGGAAGCGGACTTTGCGCGGCCCCAGCAATTGCGCGATCGTCGCCCGCGCCACCTGTTGCGCCAGGAACCCGAGCGCGAGCGCGAGCGGCCCGTATCCCCACAGCGCGAACGTCATCGACACGATCGCATTGGCCGCCGCCGCGCCCATGTTGATGATCGCCAGCGTCCGGAAATCGACGTTGCGCTGCAACAGCGCGATCGGCACCGTGTTGAACGGCAGCAACAGGAACGCCGAAGAGATCAGCAGCATGATCGGGATCAGCTGCGCATTGCCGTAATACCACGCCATCGGCACGCTGAGGCACGCGATCGTCGCGCAGATCGCCGCGCCGACGCACAGCGTTATCGTGATGCAGGTGTCGAGCACCTGGTCGGTCAGCTCCTCCGACCGCACCAGATACCGGCTAAGCCCGAAATCCTGGAGATTCGAGATCACGCCAGCTGCGGCGAACCCTACGGAGAAGGTGCCGAACGCCGATGGCGGAAGCAGGTAGCGCGCGAGGTACACGCTCACCGCGAAATTGAACGCGAACACGAGCCACTGCCCGCTTACCGACCACAACGCGGCCTTGCGTACCGCCATCTTCAGGCCCTCGGCGCCAGATAGGATCGGCACAGGATCGCGGCGAGTTCGCCCGCCCCACGGAACTTCCCGTAGCGCAACAGACGCGCGACTGCACGGTTCGCAGGTCGCCAGTCGCCCCCGTCCGCGACATATTCGCCGACCAGCTTCGAGCCGCCCGAGGTGAGCGCCGGCATCGAATATAGCAGCTTGGGCGCAACCCTCGCCCGCACTTTTCGCGCGATGCCCGGCACGCCGAAGATCGTGTCCAACTCGTCGAGATGATGGACGTCCGGCAGCGCGGTCAGCCCCTCGGTCGGGTCGGGGCGCCCGCTCTTGTGCTGCAGATACGCCTCCCACGCGACCGCCGCACCGATTGCGGTGTGCAGCAGGTGCTGGACGGTCACCTGGTCCGGGTTGATGCAATAGCGATAGAGGATCTCGTCGACGCTGCACAATTTGGTGACCTCGGACAGCCGCAGCCAGAGGTCGTAATCCTCGCAGTGACGATAGATCGCACGGTATCCGCCGACCTTCTCGAACGCCGCCTTGGAGATGATCGCGCTGGGGTGGCTCATCAACGGCAGCAATTCCATCGCGCCCAGGAAGTCCTCGAAATTGCGCGGATATTTGTTGGTGAGGCGGATCGTCCGGCCCTGCTCGTCGACGTTCACCATCTGCGTGCCGACGACGCCGTGATCGGGGTTCTTGTCCAGAAACGCCATCTGCACTGCGAACCGGTGGGGCAGGGATTCATCGTCGCCGTCCATTCGCGCGACCAGGTCGCCGCTCGCCATCGCGAAGCCCCGGTTGAGGCTTGCGACCAGCCCGCGATTCTCCTGCTCGACCAGCCTGATCCGGGCATCGCTCGCGGCCAGGCGCCGCAGGATCTCGGTCGAACCATCGGTCGAACCGTCGTTGATGATGATGAATTCGAAATCCGACCAGGTCTGCCCGAGCACGCTGTTCACCGCGCGCTCGACGAACGGCGCGTTGTTATAAACACTCAGCAATACCGACAGCCGCATCGACCACTTCCTTTACGTCGTCTCCCCCGCCTACAGGACGTGCCATTGAGAATGAATGAATGAACGCGAACCAGTTGCGCCATTCCCTACGGCATGACGGCTAGTCGGCGGCGGTAGCGAACCAGATGACGTGGCGCGGTCCCTTGCCGTTGCTGCGGGCGCGGACGACCACCTCTTCGGTGCGGAAACCACACGACGCCAGCCGTCGCACGAACGCGGGGTCGGGCCCCGCGGACCAGATCGCCAGCACCCCGCCGGGGGCAAGTGCCCGCCGCGCCGCGGCCAGCCCGCGCACAGAATATAGCCGGTTGTTCTCGGTCCTGGTCAGACCGTCGGGACCATTGTCGACGTCCAGCAGGATCGCGTCATAGGCGGCGGGCGCCTCGGCGATCGTCGCACCGACATCGCCCTGCACCAGCGTTACGCGCGGATCGTCCAGGCATCCCGCCATCAGCGACGCCATCGGTCCACGCGCCCAGTCGATGATCTCCGGCACGAGTTCCACGACCGTGATCCGCGCGCTGTGGTCGAGCGCCGCGAGCGCGGCGCGCAGCGTGAAGCCCATGCCGTACCCGCCGATCAGCAAATGCGGCCTGGGCCTCTTGCCGAGCCGCTCGCACGTCAGCGCGGCCAGCGCCTCTTCCGACCCGCTCATCCGCGTGCTCATCAGTTCGGCGCGATCGAGCAGGATCATGAAGTCGCCGCCGCGGCTGTAGAGATGCAGCTCCTCGCCGCCGCCGGGCACAATGGCCGTGGCGATCAATTCCCGTGGTGTCATCGCGCCCTCGAAATCCTGGAACCTAGCGCCGCCGGCCGAACGGCCGCGCGGTATTGGCACGTTCCTCGGCGGCAAGTTTACGCCAACGCTCGAACCGTTCCGGCGATAGCGTTCCGGCTACAATCCCCGCACGGACCGCACAACCCGGCTCGACCGTGTGCGAACAGTCCGCGAACCGGCATTCCTGCGCCGCCAGTTCGAAATCGTCGAACACCTCGGCGATCCCGGCCGACGCGTCGGACAGCTGCAACTCGCGCATGCCGGGCAGGTCGAGCAGCCAGCCGCCATGCTCCAGCCGGTGCATCTCGCGCGCCGTGGTCGTGTGGCGGCCGGTCGAGTCGCCCGCGCGGATGGCCTGTGTGGCGATGCTGTCCGACCCGCGCAACGTGTTGACCAGCGTGGACTTTCCGACCCCCGACGACCCCAGGAACGCGACCGTCTTGCCCCGGCCGCACCATGCGGCAAGGTGCGCGACGCTGGCGGGATCGCGGCCGTTGATCGGCTCGACGCGCAAGCCTTGCTCGATCCCGTGCACCGCCGCCACGAACGTCTCTGGCGTATCGGTCAGGTCGATCTTGGTCAGCACGACGACCGGCTCGACACCCACCTCGCGTGCGAGCACCAGATAGCGTTCGATCCGCGCGACGCTGAAATCCTGGTTGCATGACGCGACCAGGAACACCGTGTCGACATTGGCAGCGATCATCTGGTCCTTGCGCGGATCGGCCGGCGATCGCCGCTTGAAGAGATTCATGCGGCTGAGCACGCGGGTCGGCTCCATCGTGCGGCCATCGATCAGCAGCCAGTCGCCGACGGTCGGGTGATCGTCGGTCGGCAGCGCGCCTGCGATATAGGGCGAGACGAAATGCTGCTCCCCCTCGCCCTGAACCGCGATCTGGCCGCGGTGAACGGACATGACGCGGACCGGATGGCAGAACCGGACCTCCTCGTCGGACATCTGCGCTGCGAAATGGTCGGTCCAGCCGAGATCCAGCAGCGTGTCGCTGGTCGATGTCATCGGGCTGTGGCGTCGAATATCATGCCGGCTCGGCTGACATCATATTGCCTGATAGGCAAGCGTGCGAGCCGGTCAGGCGGTCCGCCATCGCCGATAGCCGACCACCGCGAGCGCGATCATCGCGGCGTACAGCCCCGCCGTCGGCAGCAGGCCTTTGACCACGAACATCCCGACATAGAAGATGTCGACCGCGATCCAGAGCAGCCAGCTGGCCGCGTGCCGCCGCGCGGTCCAGAACTGCGCGACGAGGCTGAAACTGCTGAGCGTCGCGTCCACCCAGGGGAGCGCCGCGTCTGTATAGCGGCTGGTGAACCACCCGATCGCCACGCCGCCGACCGCGCCCGCCGCCAGCCCCGCAAGCGCCTCCCGCGGCTGCAACGGCACCACGACGACCGCGCCGGCATCGTTCGCACCACGCGCCCAGGCCACCCAGCCATAGAGGATGCCGATCCCGAACAGCGCCTGCAGCACCATGTCCGCATACAGCCGCACGTCCAGGAACAGCGCGAAATACAGCGCGCAGGCAACAACGTTGACCGGCCAGCACAGCATCTGCCGTTTCGCGGTCAGCCATATCCCCGCAAAGCTGACGACGACCGCCGCGATCTCGAGAGGTGTCATCCGCTGCGCCCCATCCCGTCGATCCGCGCGAGAAAGTCCTGGCCGGCGCGCGAGAGAAACCATTCGGCATGGCCGACCAGATATTCGTCCCACGCCATTGTCGACGAAACGGGATCAGCAACAACGTCGGTGAAGTAATCGATCTCCGACAACGCGAACTCGATATGGACCAGCGGCAGCAAGTGGACGATCGCGACGATATCGGCGCGGCTCAGCGGCACGACCGAAGCATACCCTGCGAGCAACGCCAGCGCCGCGTCGGGATCAGCGATACGCTCGTCCGCCTCACGCCCCAGGTCGAGCCAGCGCACCGCAGTCCGCTCGATTGCCGTCGCGATGTCGTGGACGGCGCAGCTGCGGTCGGCCAGCCCGAAGTCGAACACCGTCGCCACACTGCCATCCTCCGCCCACAGCAGGTTGGACGGATGCCAGTCGTTATGCGTCCAAAGCGGCGGCTGCTCGGCCAATATGGGGGGAAGACCATCGCCCAGCGCCGCGAACAGTCGCGCCAGATCCCGCCGCCACGGCCGCGTCGCTAGAAACGCGGCCAGTGCCGGATGGGCGGCTACATAGGTATCCGCCGCCGCCAGAGGATCGGCCGCGGGCAGGATCGTGAAACTGGCGACCAGCGGCTGGGACTTCCGGGCCGGCGCTGCAAAGCTTCCGGCCGCGACATGAAGTCTCGCCAGCGCAACCCCCGCGGCACGGACATGGTCATGCGACAGGAACGGCGTCCACGACAGCCGATCGCGGTAAAGGTCCGCCCCCGGTGCCTGGCGATGCAGTTCATAGACCCACGCTCCGACCGCAACCGCCCCCTTGTCCTGCGCGGTCGTCAGGATCTCCGGTACCGAAACCCCGGCACCGGCGAGATGCGCGATGAACGCATGCTCTTCCGCCAGCCCCGCGCAGGTCCGCACGCGCCGATGATGCCGCTTGAGCAGGAACGCGCCGCCGGTCGTCTGCACCAGGGTCGCCGCCGAGAACGGTCGCGGGGAATGCCAATTCAACCCGGTCATTCGCCCCGCCGCGGGAAATTTCGCGAGGACCGCGTCCGCTTCGTCCGCCGTGATCGCGGGCCAGGTCGGCGCCTCCAACGCGGTGCCCATCCCGTGGACCAAATGATCCTCGGATGCCTCCAGCCCCGCCGCCGCCGCCATCGTGCTGCCCGCGATCACCTCAGAACGCCCGCGAGATCGTCGCCATCACCGCCGCACCGCTGCCGATGTAATAGGCCGGGGCGTTGCCGGTGATGACCGTGCCGCCGCGCCCGATCACGTCCTGCGCGTTGGTGCTGACCGCCTGCACGCCCGACAGGACGTGCGGATCGGTGACGTTGATGGCGTTGATGCGCAGGTCGGTACGCTTGCCGTCCAGCCACTCGGCCAGGTGCATGCCGACGGACAGGTCGAGCGTTGCATAGCCCTTGATCCGCTCGTCGTTCATGAACGTCGCATATTGCCGCCCGAGATATTTGGACGCGATGCTGCCGAAGAACCGGCCATCGTCGTAGATGCCGCCCGCCCCTAACTGGACAGTCGGGCTGGACGCCGCGTGCTTGCCCTTGGTCGGCAGGAAGTCCCCGCCCACCGGCAGGTCGTCGTCGATGCGCGCGTGCAGATACTCGCCCGAGACGTACAGGCTGACCCCAGCGACCGGTCGGTAATCGAACTCGGCATCGACCCCGTACGAGGTCTGCCCGCCGGCGTTGAGCGTGCCGCTGACCTGCGCCCCGCCCTGGTCGATCACCGTCGCCAGTTGGCGGTTGCGGAACTTGTAGTGAAAGCCCGTCACCGATGCCGATACGTCGGCGCCGATGAACCGATAGCCCAGTTCCTGCGACACCGAATATTCGTTCTTCAGCGCGTTGGTGCCCTGCGCGACCAGTTCGCCACTATAATAGCTGTTGTAGAGCGTGAACTCGTTCGGCGTGCGGAAATTGGTGGTGATGTTGGCGAAGACCTGCTGCCGATCGTCGATCCGGTAATGGATCGCGGCGCGCGGCAGCGCGGCGAAGCTGTCCTTGCTTACCTTGGTTTGCGGCCCCGGCAGGTAGTTGCGACCGTTGCGTAGAACGTCCACTCCCTTGAACCCGACATCGACCGTCAGCCGCGGCGTGACCGCGATGCTGTCCGCGACGAAAAAGCTCTTGGTGACGGTGACCGTGCGCTGGTTCTCATAGGCGAG
>JAYVRZ010000068.1:0-5295 GCA_043775965.1 Sphingomonas sp. | reverse complement strand
CATGTCCACGCGTTCCGACACTGCAACGAGCGCTGCTTTGTTCTCCCGCGAAGGCGGGAGCCCAGTCTGGGTCCCCGCCTTCGCGGGGAAACATGGTTTGCATCGCTCGCGTAATACGGGGCGATATCCTCCCCCCGAAAGGGGGAGGTGGCGCCGAAGGTGACGGAGGGGGGATACGGAACAGAGCCTTCCCTTGCCTCCCCTTCGTCTGGCAAGGGCCAGCCACCTCCCCCTGGCGGGGGAGGATCTCAACTCAGACCAAGCGGCTCTGCTTGACCGCGGCTTCGATGAAGCTCGCGAACAGGGGGTGCGGGTCGAACGGCTTGGACTTCAGCTCCGGGTGGAACTGGACGCCGACGAACCACGGATGATCCGGGCGTTCGACGATCTCGGGCAGCGTGCCGTCGGGCGACATGCCGGAGAAGACGAGCCCGCCCTGTTCGAGCGCTTCCTTGTAGCCCGTATTGACCTCGTAGCGGTGACGGTGGCGCTCCGAGATATCGGTACCGCCATAGATCGAGGCGACCACGCTGTTGCCGTCGAGCTTCGCATCATAGGCGCCGAGCCGCATCGTGCCGCCCATGTCGCCTTCGGCGGCGCGCGTCTCCAGGCCTTCGCGGCCCATCCATTCGGTGATCATGCCGACTACCGGCTCGTCGGTCGGGCCGAACTCGGTCGACGACGCATTGGGAATGCCGGCGAGATCGCGGGCGCCCTCGACGCAGGCCATCTGCATCCCGAAGCAGATGCCGAAATAGGGGATCTTCCGCTCGCGTGCGAACTTGACCGAGGCGATCTTGCCTTCCGCGCCACGTTCGCCGAACGCGCCGGGGACGAGGATCGCGTCGCACGGCTCGAGCTGGCCGGCGATGTCGCTCTCGGCATTCTCGAACAGCTCTGCGTCGATCCAGCGGACGTTGACCTTGACGCGATTGGCGATGCCGCCGTGGACCAGCGCCTCGTTGAGCGACTTGTAGGCGTCCTGAAGCCCGACATATTTGCCGACCACGCCGATCGTGACTTCGCCTTGCGGGTTGGTCAGGCGGTCCATGATTTCGGTCCAGCGCGACAGATCGGGCGCCTCTGCGGGTTCGATGCCGAACGCGCGGAGCACTTCGATGTCGAGGCCTTCGCCGTGATACTGGAGGGGCACCGCGTAGATGCTCTTCGCGTCGAGCGCGGGAATGACCGCGCTGGCGGGCACGTTGCAGAACAGCGCGATCTTGGCGCGCTCCGACGGTGGCAGCGGGTGTTCGCAGCGGCAGACGAGGACGTCAGGCTGGACGCCGAGCGCGGCGAGTTCGCGAACCGAATGCTGGGTCGGCTTGGTCTTCAACTCGCCGGCGGCGGCGATGTACGGCACCAGCGTGACGTGGATGCTGATCGCGTTGCCGCGGCCTTCCTCGTTCTTGAGCTGGCGAATCGCTTCGATGAACGGCAGCGATTCGATGTCGCCGACGGTGCCGCCGATCTCGCAGAGGACGAAATCGATACCGTCGGTCTCGGCGCGGGCGAAGGCCTTGATGGCGTCGGTGACGTGCGGGATGACCTGCACGGTGGCGCCGAGATAGTCGCCGCGACGCTCGCGGGTGATGATCTGCTGGTAGATGCGCCCCGACGTGACGTTGTCCGACTGGCGAGACGGAACGCCGGTGAAGCGCTCGTAATGGCCGAGGTCGAGATCGGTTTCGGCGCCGTCGTCGGTGACGTAGACCTCGCCGTGCTGATAGGGCGACATCGTGCCGGGATCGACGTTCAGGTACGGATCGAACTTCCGAATCCTGACGGTATACCCGCGCGCCTGGAGGAGAGCGGCAAGCGATGCCGCCATGAGACCTTTACCGAGCGACGAAACCACGCCCCCGGTGATGAAAATGTACCGAGCCATGGGAGGAGTCTCGTAGCGTGTGTTGGGGACGAACGACAAGAGCCCCGCGGATCACGCGAGGGCTATTTATCGGCGAATGGAGTGTTTAGCGGGCGAGCGGGACTGCGCTGTTGTCGGCGGGAACCGTCGTCCCTGCCGGAACGCCGGCATTTTCGGCGCCGCCGGCGAACGGTGCCGCGTCGCCCTTGGGTGCCGCGGTCGGGACCGTCGTTGCGGCGGCCGGGGTGCGGGCCAGCGACGTATCGATCGTCGTCGTACGGTGATTCGCCGCGAGGACCGCGAGCAGGATCGAGAACAGCACGAACATCGTCGCGAGGACGCCGGTCGCGCGGGTCAGGAAATCGGCTGCACCGCGTGCCGACATCAGCCCGGACGGACTGCCGCCCATGCCCAGACCGCCGCCTTCCGAGCGCTGCATGAGGATCACCGTGACGAGGGCGGCCGCGATGATCGCGTGGATGACGAGCAGAAAGGCGAACATTGCGCGGAAAACCCCGGAACTTTTGCGAAGGGCCGCACATAGGCGACGTCGCAGTTTCGATCAACCGGGCGATCGACCGCGACCCCGGCTCTGCATATCGCATACCGATCGTCCCGGGACGGAAACAAGCCGCGTAGGCGGGCGTTATGAACCCGTAATGACGCTCATGACTGGGTATCGTGCATATAAATTCAGATGGCGGATCAACGCTGTGGCATCAATTGCAGCCAATACCTTATCGACCTGGATGACCGCGTTGGTCGATTACGTTCGCTCGGGTGAACCCGATCTGACCAATCGTCAGATGGCGCTTCTCCTGTTGGTGTATCTCAAACCGGGCCCGCATACGGTGCGCGGATTGGCACGCGCGCTGAACGTATCGAAGCCGGTCGTCACGCGCGCCTTGAACAGGTTGGGTGCCCTCGGCTATCTGCGCCGACAACGCGACGATAGCGACAAGCGCAACATCTTCGTCGCGCGCACCACCGAAGGGGCAGATTTTCTTGAAGAGTTCGGGCAATTCATCGGCGACGGCGACGCCCCAGCACGTAGCGCCGCGGCCTGACGGCGACGACACGACGCGCCCCAGTTTTGCCCTGACCGGCCGTTCGGTCGCGCTTGACCCCCGCACGCACGCCGTCCGCAAGGATATCGCGGACATCCGCCTCGCCGAATACGTATTCGCGCCCCATTATGCGGTACCGATGATACGGACCGTCAATCGCCCCTTGCCGCTGCGCAGTGGCCGCGATGGCGCGAGTGAGGCGATGATCGAGTTGAAGATGGGCGACGTCCTGGAAATCCTCGAAATCGCCGGCACGTCGGCCTGGGGTGTCGCCCAGCCTTACGGGCTGGTCGGCTATGTCGATGTCGACGCCCTCGACCTCACCGACGACCAGGCGGTAGCGGCGTGACCGCGACGGTCTTCATCGACGGCGCGGTCGGCACTACCGGTCTCGAGATCCGCGATCGGCTTGCCGGACGCACGGATATTTCGATCGCGCTGTTGGCCGAAGACAAGCGCAAGGATCCCGTGGCGCGGCGCGAGGCGCTGAACGACGCCGACTTCGTGATTCTGTGCCTGCCCGACGATGCGGCGCGCGAAGCGGTTTCGCTGATCGACAATACCCGCACCCGCGTGATCGATGCGTCCAGCGCACACCGTGTCGCTGCCGGCTGGACATATGGCTTCCCGGAATTGCCGGGTCAGGCCGCGAAGATCGCCAGTGCCATGCGGGTGTCGAACCCAGGCTGTTATCCGACGGGTTTCCTCGCGCTGATCGCACCGCTGGTTGCGGCCCGCCTCATCCCTGCCGACCTGCCGATGAGCGTCAACGCGACGTCGGGCTATTCGGGCGGTGGCAAGGCGATGATCGCCGAGTTCGAAGCCGGTGGTCCGGCGACCGCGTTCCGCGCCTATGCGCTGAGCCTCGCGCACAAGCATATCCCCGAGATGACCCAGCACGCCGGGCTGACGCACGCGCCGATCTTCGCGCCAGCCGTCGCCAATGCGTATCGCGGGATGGTGGTCGAGGTGCCGTTGCATCTCCACGCCCTGCCCGGCCGCCCGTCGCTCGCGGCGGTCGAGGACGTGCTGCGCGCCGCGTTCGACGGCTCGACGCTCGTCTCGGTCGCCCCCGGCGATATCGGCGCGGTCGATATCGAGGAGAATGCGGGCACCGATCGGCTGACGCTCCGGGTCTGCGGCAACGACGCGGTCGGCCACGCACGGCTGATCGCGACGCTCGACAATCTGGGCAAGGGTGCCGGCGGCGCCGCGGTCCAGAATCTCAACATCATGGCTGGGGTCGACCCGGTCGCCGGCCTTGTTTTTTAAGACCCGCGTCTTTTAAGAAACCGGCTAGTTCCAGGAGCTTTCATGCACCGTAATCCCGTAGCCAAGCTGCTCCTGTTCGGCGCGACCGGCGATCTCGCGCAGCGCATGCTGCTGCCGTCGCTCTATGGCCTGCACGCCGATGGCCTGCTCCCCGAGGAGCTGACGATCACCGGTGCGGCGCGTCACGACTATGACGACAAGGCCTATCGAACGTTCGCCAAAAAGGCGCTCCACGAGTTCCTTCCCGAGGATCGCAAGGACGAAAGCGCGCTCGGGACGTTCCTCGATCGCATCCATTACCAGCCGACCGACCTGTCCGATCCGGCGAGCTTCCAACCGCTGGCGGACAAGATCGGCGATATTTCGGGCGGTCTGGCCATCTATCTGTCGACTGCGCCCTCGCTTTTCGAAGCCGCGATCGAGGGGCTGCACAAGGTCGGGCTGGCGGGTGAAACGGTTCGAGTCGGCCTCGAAAAGCCGCTCGGCTATGATCTGGAAACCAGCCGCGAGATCAATGATTCGGTGGCAAAGGCTTTCCCCGAGGACCGGACGTACCGGATCGACCATTATCTCGGCAAGGAAACCGTCCAGAACATCCTCGCGCTGCGCTTCGGCAACTCGTTCTTCGAGCCCGTCTGGAACGCGCAGGGGATCGATAACGTGCAGATCACGATTTCGGAGACAGTCGGGCTCGAAGATCGTGCGGGCTATTACGAGACGGCCGGCGCGCTCCGCGACATGGTCGCCAACCATATGCTCCAGCTGCTCGCACTGATCGCGATGGAGCCGCCGGCGCGCTTCGAAGGCACGGATGTCCGCGACGAGAAGTCGAAGGTGTTCCGCTCGCTGCGCATGATCAAGCCGGAGGAAGTGCCGCACGTCACGGTCACCGGTCAGTACGGCGAAGGCGCGGTGAAGGGGAAGTTCGTCAAGAGCTACTCCGACGAGCTGGGCCAGCCATCGACGACCGAGACGTTCGTCGCGATCAAGGCGCATGTCGACAACTGGCGCTGGCAGGGCGTGCCGTTCTACCTGCGCACCGGAAAGCGCATGGCGACGCGCCGCAGCGAGATCGCGATCCAGTTCAAG
>JAYVRZ010000067.1:0-4853 GCA_043775965.1 Sphingomonas sp. | reverse complement strand
TATCGAACTGGTCGATATCACTAGAGAAGTCTATCTTTTCGGGCATATCGCCGCATCCTGTCCCTCAGATTAGCCTGTAAGCGTCGTTACACGGCGTGGATAAGACGGATCGCCGGGCGCGTCCATGCTATGGAGTTGCAGGTTCAAGACGAGGCTCGCCATGCACGATACTTCTTCGCTTCCGCCGCTGTTCGCCGATTTCGCCCCGCCGATCCGTCCACAAAGCGCGCTGCGACGCGCGATTACCGCCGCGTACCGCCGCCCGGAAGCCGAATGTCTCGCGCCCCTGCTCGACCAAGCGACGCTCGACGACGCGACGGCGGTCGATGCCGCACGGACGGCAACGTCGCTCATTACGGCGCTCCGTGCAAAAAAGCGTGGCGGCGGGGTCGAGGGCATCGTCCAGGAATATGCGCTGTCGAGCCAGGAAGGCGTGGCGCTGATGTGCCTTGCCGAGGCGATGTTGCGGATTCCCGATGCGGATACGCGCGATGCGTTGATCCGTGACAAGATCGCGGGCGGGGATTGGAAGTCGCATCTGGCCGAGGGGCGGTCGCTGTTCGTCAATGCGGCGACCTGGGGACTGGCGTTGACGGGCAAGCTGACCGGGAGCGTCGACGATACCGGGCTTGGCGCGGCGCTGACCCGGCTGATCGCGCGTGCGGGCGAGCCTGTGATCCGCGGCGGCGTGGCGATGGCGATGCGGATGATGGGCGAGCAGTTCGTCGCCGGTCAGACCATCGACGAGGCGCTCAAGCACGCCAAGACCCCCGAGACGCAAGGCTTCCAGTACAGCTACGACATGCTCGGCGAGGCGGCGACGACCGCGGAGGACGCGCGGCGCTACCATGCGGACTATGTCGCGGCGATCCACGCGATCGGCACCGCATCGGCGGGACGCGGCATCTATGGCGGGCCGGGGATCTCGATCAAGCTGTCGGCACTGCACCCGCGCTATGCCCGGTCGCAGGCCGATCGGGTGATGGCCGAACTGCTGCCTGACGTTAAGGCGCTCGCGCTGTTGGCCAAGAGCTACGACATCGGCCTGAACATCGACGCGGAAGAGGCGGATCGCCTCGAATTGTCCCTCGACCTGCTCGAAAGCCTTGCGCTCGATCCGGATCTCGGCGGCTGGAACGGACTGGGCTTCGTCGTTCAGGCGTATGGCAAGCGCTGCCCGTTCGTGCTCGACTGGATCGTCGACCTGGCACGCCGCGCCGACCGCCGGATCATGGTCCGACTGGTCAAGGGTGCGTATTGGGATGCCGAGATCAAGCGCGCGCAGGTCGACGGGCTTGCCGACTTCCCGGTCTACACGCGGAAGGTCCATACCGACGTCGCGTACATCGCCTGCGCGCGCAAGCTGCTCGCGGCGGGCGACGCGGTGTTCCCGCAGTTCGCGACTCACAATGCGCAGACATTGGCGACGATCCACGCGCTGGCCGGGCCCGACTTCGTGGTCGGCGATTACGAGTTCCAGTGCCTCTACGGCATGGGTGAGCCGCTGTACGAGGAGGTCGTCGGCGGCAATCGGTTGAACCGTCCGTGCCGCATCTATGCGCCGGTCGGCACGCACGAGACGCTGCTGGCGTATCTGGTCCGGCGGCTGCTGGAGAACGGCGCCAACTCGTCGTTCGTCAACCGGATCGCGGATCCTGCGGTGCAGATCGCCGAGCTGGTCGCCGACCCGGTCGCGACGGTGCGTGCGATGCCAATACCGGGCGAGCCGCATCCGGCGATCGCGTTGCCGCGCGACCTGTACGGTACGCGGCGCAATTCCGACGGGCTCGATGCGAGCGACGAAGGCGAGCTGGCGACGATCAGCGAGACCTTCCGTGGTGCGCTGGCGCCCGTGACGGCCGGGACGGACGGTGTCGAGCGCGCGGTGCTGAACCCGGCGGACCACCGCGACGAGGTCGGCATCGTGCGCGAACTGTCGCCCGAGGCCGCCCTTGCCCTGGCGCGGACGGCCTCGGCTGCGGCACCGGGCTGGGCCGCCGTACCGATCGCGGACCGTGCCGTGTGTCTCGATCGCGCCGCCGACTTGATGCAGGCACGGATGCCGTCTTTGCTGCCGCTGATCATGCGCGAGGCGGGCAAGTCGCTCGCCAACGCGGTCGCCGAAGTGCGCGAGGCGATCGATTTCCTGCGCTATTACGCGCAGCAGGCACGGTCGATGCCGGCGGGGCATGTGCCGCTCGGCGTCGTGACCTGCATCAGTCCATGGAATTTCCCGCTGGCGATCTTCGCAGGGCAGGTCGCCGCGGCGCTCGTCGCGGGCAACGCCGTGCTGGCGAAACCCGCCGAGGAAACGCCGTTGATCGCGGCGCAGGGCATCGCGATCCTGCACGAGGCCGGCATTCCTGAGGAGGTGCTGCACCTGGTCACGGGGGACGGCGCGATCGGCGCGGCGCTGGTCGCGGCGCCCGAAACGATGGGGGTGATGTTCACCGGCTCGACCGAGGTCGCGCGGCTCATCCAGGCCGAGCTGGTGAAGCGCGTGTCGCCGGCGGGCGCGCCGATCCCGCTGATCGCAGAGACCGGCGGGCAGAATGCGATGATCGTGGACTCCTCGGCGCTGGCGGAACAGGTCGTGGCGGATGTGGTGGCATCGGCGTTCGACAGCGCGGGCCAGCGTTGCTCCGCGCTGCGGATCCTGTGCCTGCAGGAGGATGTCGCAGACCGGACGCTGGCGATGCTGAAGGGTGCGCTGCGCGAGTTGCGGATCGGTCGGACCGATACGCTGGCGACCGATATCGGCCCGGTCATCTCGGCCGAGGCGAAGACGACGATTGAGCGGTATATCGAGCGGATGCGGTCGATCGGGCGCCCGGTCGAGCAGATCGCGCCGTCCGGGGACACGACGCACGGCACGTTCGTGTCGCCGACGATCATCGAGCTGGACGATCTCGCCGACCTGAAGCGCGAGGTGTTCGGGCCGGTGCTGCACGTTATCCGGTTTCGTCGCGCCGAGCTGGGGACGCTGATCGACCGGATCAACGGGACTGGCTACGGCCTGACCTTCGGACTGCACACGCGCCTCGACGAGACGATCGCGTTCGTCACTGCGCGCGTGAAGGCGGGCAACCTGTATATCAACCGCAACGTGATCGGCGCGGTGGTCGGCGTTCAGCCGTTCGGGGGGCGTGGGCTGTCGGGGACGGGGCCCAAGGCGGGCGGGCCGCTGTATCTGGGGCGGCTCGTCAGTGGTGCAATTGGCGTGGCAGGTACGGGATCCGAGGTGCTCGACCCGGCAGCGGTTGCGTTGGCACAATGGCTGGTCGGTCGCGGCGAGACGGCGGGTGCCGCACTGGTGCGGGATAGCGCCAGCGCGTCGCTTCTGGGCAGCGTCGTGGAACTCACGGGGCCTGTCGGCGAACGCAATCTCTACGCGATCCATCCGCGTGGCACGGTCCTGCTGCTTCCCGAGACGCACGAGGGGCTGGTGGCGCAACTGGCCGCGGGACTGGCGACGGGTAACGACCTGGTCGTCGGTGCCGCATCCAGCCTTACGCTTGCATTACCGGAGGCAGTCGCTGCGCGCGTGCGTTGGGTCGAGGACTGGGCCGCGGCCGGTCCGTATTCGGGTGCGTTGGTGGAAGGCGATGCCGAACGGCTGCGAGCGCTGAACCAGGTGATCGCTGCCCTGCCGGGTCCTATCGTGCTGACCCAGGCCGGCAGCGCGGGTTACCGGCTCGACTGGCTCGTCGAGGAAGTATCGACCTCGATCAACACGACCGCGGCGGGCGGCAACGCCAGCCTGATGGCGATGGCTTGAGTAACGGGAGTGATTTCGCGATCCTGCCCCGCCAGGGGGAAGTGGATCGCGGAGCGAGACGGAGGGGGCGGTAAACGCCAATGTCTGGTTCGGGTCCACCTTCCCCGTCTGACAAAGGCCGGCCCCCCCCCAGCCAAGAAGGATCAGGGTTGGCGGTTGGCGGCTATCGCTTTCAGCGCGTCGCTGGCGATGATCCGGATCGGTGAACCCTCGGCCCGCAATGCCTGTGCCCGGGAATAGGCGACGCTGGACCGGGTCGCGCGGCCGAATGGCTCGCGACCGGCTACCACCAGCAGCGTCGTCGAACTGCCTACCCCGGTCATTACGCGCGCGCCGAGGCCGGCGGCGATGTGCGCGAGCCGGCCATCGCGTGGCTCGCCGAGGATCACGACGCGGTCGTCCTTGAGCGGGCCATCGTCAGCGGCACGCGGGGCAGGGCCAGCGACGCGGGGCGGCGCGAGCCAGTCGTCGAGCGAGAGGCCGGTATGTTCGCTTGCCTTGACGATCACCCAGCCAGCGGCACGCGCGTCGCTGAGCGCGTCGTGATGCTTGTGGGTGATCCCGAGATAGCGTGCGAGGAGACCGAGGCGGTGGCTTTCGAGATCGGGCCAGGCGCGCTTGGCAACGCGGACGCTGTCGAGCCAGGTCGTCTCGATCATCGCGCGGTCGTGGACGCGGCAGGCGGCGGCCAGCGCGCCCTTGTCGAAATAGGAATGCGCGACGGTGGTTCGGCCGGTCAGATGGCCGTGGACGATCGCATGGACGTCGGCAAAGGTCGGTTGGCCGACGACGTGATGCTCGGCGATGCCGTGGATCCGTGTGTTGAAGACCTCGAATATATCGCGCGGGTCGATCAGCGTTTCGTATTCGAAGATCTCGCGGCCGCCCTTGAAGCCGACGATGCCGATCTGGCAGATGCTGCTGACGCGCGAGCAGGCCGTCTCGACGTCGATGACGACGAAATCGGGGGCGTCTTTTTGTAGTTCGGGTGTGTGCGTCACGTCGCTCATGGGTCTGCCCTGACGATCAAGCCGAGCCAAGTAAAGATGGGCTGGCCCGTACCCGGCAGGGGAAG
>JAYVRZ010000066.1:0-10565 GCA_043775965.1 Sphingomonas sp. | reverse complement strand
AGATCGCCGCCGCCGCCGAACCAGCGCTTGGTGGTGTTGAGGAAGCGGCAGTTCATGTGCACCGCGGGCACGTGCGGGTTGGTCATGTGCGCGACCAGGCTGATCCCGGTCGCGAAGAACCGCGGGTCTTCCCCCGCGCCGTGGATCGACTTGGCGAAATCGCCCTCCAGCAGGCCGCCGACGGTCGAGACGTTGACGCCGACCTTTTCGAAGACCTTGCCCTTCATCACGCCCCGCACGCCGCCGCCGCCACGCTCGCCCGAAGGTTCGATCCGGTCCCAGGGCGTGTAGTCGAACGCCGCATCGGACCCCGCCTCGCGCTCGATCGCCTCGAACTCGGCGCAGATCCGGTCACGGAGCGATTCGAACCAGTGGCGGGCGGCGGCTTGCTGGGGGTCGAGTGCGATCATGGGAGGGGCTCTACCAAACCCTCCCCGGAACGGGGAGGGGGAACCTCGCCCGGATCGACATCCGCCTTGTGATCCTCCCCCGCAAGGGGGAGGTGGCGCGAAGCGACGGGGGGAGGACACGAAGCAGAGGTGGCCTCTTACCGCCCCCTCCGTCAGGCTTACGCCTGCCACCTCCCCCTGGCGGGTGAGGATTCTAGTCGGGCCAACCACCCGTCTGGCGCAACGCTTCCGCGGCCACGATCCCGGTCGCGACCGAGATGTTCATCGACCGCAGCCCCGGCCGCATCGGGATCAGCACGCGGACGTCGGCGCGCGCGTGGACGTTCTCCGGCACGCCCAACCCCTCGCTCCCCATCAGCAAGACATCGTCCGCGCGGAACTCGGCGACATCCAGCCGGACCGCGCCCTTGGTGGTCAGCAGCACGATCCGCCCGCTCACCTGCGCCAGGAACGCGTCCCAGTCGACGTGCCGCACCACGTCGACCGCGCCGACATAATCCATGCCCGAGCGCGCGACGGCCTTTTCGCTCCAGGTGAAGCCCATCGGTTCGATCAGGTCGACGCCGATCCCCATGCACGCGGCGGTGCGCAGGATCGCGCCGACATTTCCCGCGATGTCGGGCTGGTACAGGGCTATTCGCATGCCGAACCCTCTACCGCGGCAAAGGCGTGCGGGTAACCCAGAGCAAAATCCAGTTGGCAAACCATCGTCGCGCCGTCTATCAGATCGCAGCCTCCGTGGGGACGGTCGGGCGGAATGGGGATATGGTTTCGCGAAACCGCAAGCCCGGACCGCCACGAAAAAAATAACGTGCAAGGGCGAGATGAATGGCGACAGTGGACGACATGGTTCCCCCGGGCGAATCCCCGGAGCCGTTTCATGAGGAGTCGCAGGATCCTCGCCGCCGTGATTTCATCAACATCGCCGCCGTCTCGTTCGCCGGGGTCGGCGCGGTCGCGATCGTCCTGCCGCTGATCAACCAGATGAACCCGAGCGCCGACGTGCTCGCGCAGTCGACCACCGAAATCGACCTGTCGAAGATCCTGCCTGGCCAGGCGATCAAGACGTCGTTCCGCAAGCAGCCGCTCTTCGTGCGCAACCTGACGCCGAAGGAAATCAGCGAGGCCGACGCGGTCGACATCTCGACCTTGCGCGATCCGCAGACGCTGGAGCAGCGCACCAAGGCGGGCAAGAAGAACTGGCTGATCACGCTCGGCGTCTGCACGCATCTGGGTTGCGTCCCGCTCGGCGCTGGCGAGGGCGAAAACAAGGGACCGTTCGGCGGCTATTTCTGCCCGTGCCACGGCTCGGCCTACGACACCGCCGCGCGCATTCGCAAAGGCCCCGCACCGCAGAACCTGCACGTGCCGGATTACGCCTTCAACTCCGACACCGTCGTCACGGTAGGCTGAGGAAAACACCATGAGCTTTCCCTGGGCCAAGCAATACGAACCGAAGCTGCCGCTGACGCGGTGGCTGGATGAGCGGCTTCCCGTTCCCCGGCTCGTCTACAACGCGGTCGGCGCCGGTTACCCGGTGCCGCGCAACCTCAATTACTTCTGGAACTTCGGCGTGCTCGCCGGTGCGGCACTGGCGATCCAGATCATCACCGGCATCGTGCTCGCGATGCACTATGCCGCCAACGGCGCGGTCGCATTCGATTCGGTCGAGAGCATCATGCGCGACGTCAACGCCGGCTGGTTCCTGCGCTACGCCCACGCCAACGGCGCCTCGATGTTCTTCATCGTCGTCTACACGCACATCTTCCGCGGGCTTTATTACGGTTCGTACAAGGCACCGCGCGAGATGGTCTGGCTGCTCGGCGTGGTCATATTCCTGCTGATGATGGCGACCGCGTTCATGGGCTACGTGCTTCCCTGGGGGCAGATGAGCTTCTGGGGCGCGCAGGTCATCACCGGGTTCTTCTCGGCGATCCCGCTGGTCGGCGACACCATCCGCATCTGGCTGCTAGGCGGATTCGCGCCGGACAACGCCGCGCTCAACCGCTTCTTCTCGCTGCATTACCTGCTGCCGTTCGTGATCGCGGGCGTCATCATTCTGCACATCTGGGCGCTGCATATCCCCGGCTCGAACAACCCGACCGGCGTCGACGTGAAGGGCGAGCAGGACACCGTCCCGTTCCATCCGTACTACACGGCGAAGGACGGCTTCGGGCTCGGCATCTTCATGCTGATCTTCGCCGGCCTGCTGTTCTTCTTCCCGAACTATCTCGGCCACCCGGACAACTACATCCCGGCGAACCCGCTCTCGACGCCCGCGCACATCGTCCCCGAATGGTATTTCTGGCCGTTCTACGCGATCCTGCGCGCCTTCACCGCGGACTTCATCCTGCCGGCCAAGCTCTGGGGCGTGCTGGCGATGTTCGGCTCGATCCTGCTGCTGTTCTTCCTGCCGTGGCTGGATAATTCGCCGGTGCGCTCGATGAACTATCGTCCCAAGGCGCGGATCGCGTTCTGGGTGCTGGTCGCCGACATCTTCGTGCTCGGCTATTGCGGCGGTGCTCCGGCGAACGCGTTCTACGTGATCCTCAGCCAGATCTGCGCGGCGTATTATTTCGCGCATTTCCTGATCATCCTGCCGCTTATCTCGCGCTCCGAGCGTCCGCGGCCGCTGCCGAACTCGATCACCGAGGCCGTGCTGAGCAAGCATGGCGGCACCAGCCCGGCCCACACCGCATTGTCGACGGGGTCCGCTCCCGCTTCCATGCCGCACGCCGCGCACTGATACGAACTCGAGGACACACACATGGTTCGTCTCATCGCATCCATCGTCGGCGCGGCCTTCGTGCTGGTGCTCGGCATCGCGCTCTTCGGCAGCGTCGCGGGGGTCATCACCGACCCCGTCGCGCCGACCGCGGAGAGCGTCGCGCACAAACATCCGAAGGAACTCGAGCTTGCTTCCAACGGCGTGTTCGGCAAGTTCGATCGCCGACAGGTCCAGCGCGGGTTCCAGGTCTACAAGGAAGTCTGCTCGGCCTGCCACTCGTTGCGGCTGGTGTCGTTCCGCGACCTGACCAAGATCGGCTATACCGATCCCGAGGTCAAAGCTATCGCCAACCAGTGGGTGATCGAGCAGCCCTCGATCAACCCCGAGACCGGCGAGCCGGCAACGCGCAAGAACATCCCGTCGGATCACTTCCCGTCGCCGTTCGCGAACGAGGTCGCCGCCCGCGCCGCCAACAACAATGCGCTGCCGCCCGACCTGTCGCTGATCACCAAGGCGCGTGAGGACGGCACCGCCTACGTCCACTCGCTGCTGACCGGCTACACGACCCAGCCGGCCGCGCTGCTGAAGGAATTCCCGGACATCAAGACGCCGCCGGGGCTCCACTACAACCCGTATTTTGCGAACCTCAACATCGCGATGCCGCCGCCGCTGACCGCAGACGGCCAGGTGACCTACGCCGACGGGACCAGGCCCACCAAGGAGCAGATGTCGACCGACGTCGCCGCGTTCCTGACCTGGACCGCCGAGCCCAACCTCGAGGCCCGCCACGCCGCCGGGTTCGCGTCGATCATCTTCATCCTGATCTTCTGTGGGTTGGCATGGGGCGCCTACCAGAACGTCTGGCGCGACGTTAAGCATTGATCCGAGGTGCCGCCTGGGGCGGTACCGATGCGAGAGACGGCGGATGGGCGAGGGCCCGTCCGCCGTTTTCGTTTGGGCAAACGGCAACCCGGTGATTTCGAAACACGTTTGGCAGCTACTCCCCGCCAAGAGTACACCACCCCGGCGAAGGCCGGGGCCCAATTGGGGGACGCGAGTAGACTAGGGACGGTCTTTCGTTGCGAAGACCTTCCCATTTGGGCCCCGGCCTTCGCCGGGGTGGTGTACTCAATGGAACGTGCAATCTTCGGCTAGCAAGGTCCCCCCCAATCACCTTGTTCTCCCGCGAAGGCGGGAGCCCACACCGGGTCCCCGCCTTCGCGGGGAAACATGCTGCTTTCGGCGCTCATGATCACACAGCTTCAGCGGCGTTCGTCGCTAGGCCGAGTGAACGAACCTAGCCCGATGTAGCTTTCACCGCGCCCCAATTCCCGTCAGACCCCATTCATGGAACCTGCGACATACCGACACCGTTATGCGATGAATGGCGGCGCGTTGTGTCCGCTCTCCACGTATGGGAGAATTTCCATGTTTCTGAAGCGCTTCGGCCTGGTCAGCCTCGCAATCGGCCTCGGACTCGGTGTCGCGGGCTGCACCGACGGTTACGGCTATGGCGGCGTCGGGGTCGGTTACGCCAGCGATCCCTATTATGGTGGCGGGTACGGCGACGGCTATTACGGCGCTGGCTATGATAATTACGGTGGCTATGGCGCCGGCTATGGCGGCATAGGCTCGTATTACGGCTGGTTCGGCGACTCCTACTACCCCGGCTCGGGCGTGTACGTTTACGATCGCTATCGTCGTCCGCACCGCTGGAACAGCAACCAGCAGCGCTATTGGCAGGGTCGCCAACAGTATCGCGGCAACAACAATGACGGCGGGCGCGGCAATTGGGGCGGTTTCGACCGCAGCCGTGGCAACGGTGGCACCGTCAACGGCAACAATGGCTGGCGTGGCAATCGCCAGGGATACCAGGGCAATCCCGGCACCCCGGGCAATTTCCAGGGCCAGTTCGGTGACCGCGGCCAAGGTCGCGATCGCGGTCAGGGCAGGGGCCAGGATCGCGGCCAGGTCCAGGCGCAACCCGGCGTGAACCCACAGCAGCAGGTGAACCCCGCCTATACCGGCAATCGTCAGAGCGGCGCCAATCAGGGCTATCGCGGCGGCGGTCCCCGCGGTGGCGGCGGTCGGTCCGGCGGCGGTCGCCAGGGTGGCGGCAACCGCGGCAACGGTCGGCCTTCCCGGTAACGACGACGGTAACGATGCCGGTGACGTTTAGCTGACGATCAGGTGGCCGGCGCGTCGATCGGGCGCGTCGCCACCAAGCCGTTGGACACGAACGTCATCACCATGACGTCGTCCTGGTTGAAGACGGTCATTCGGCTCTTGAAGATCCCCATCTCCGGCCGGCTGGCCGACACACGCTTCTCCAGGATTTCGGTTTCGCAGCGCAGTGTATCGCCCGGATACACCGGCTTCAGCCATTTCAGCGTATCGATCCCAGGCGATCCGAGGCCCGCCTGCTGGTTTTCCTTCAGGTTCGCGACCACCATCGACATCACCATCGCGCAGGTATGCCAACCGCTCGCCGACAGCCGCCCGAAATGCGTCTGTGCAGCAGCCTCGTCGGACAGATGGAACGGCTGTGGATCGTATTTCGCGGCGAAGTCCATCACCTCTTCGCGGGTGACGGCATAGGCGCCGAACGACGCCGTCCGGCCGACCTCGATGTCCTCGAAATACTGCACGCGCACCTCTCCTCTTATCGTTTCAGCACCTTCTGGAAGGGCGCGTCGGTGCCGTCCAGTCCCGTGTCCGCGGGCAGGCCGATCAGGTCGCGCAACAGCGGCTCGATCGCGACGTTGTCGAAGCTGGCGATCGTCTTGCCGCGCGCGAACGCCGGCCCGTTGGCGAGGAACAGCGCGCGCATCTCGGGCGAGAAATTGTCATAGCCATGCGCGCCCCCGCTGGACACCTTGGTCGGCGCGCTCAGATCGACTCGCCAGCCGACATCGGCGAGGCACAGATAGGGCGGTACGCGCGGGTTATGACCGTAGTGCAGGCGCGCGGGGATCTCGCTCTTGCGCCAGCATTGCAGGTGGTCGTGCCGCGTCAGCAACCGCGCCTCCAGTGCAGCCTCGTGCCCCGGCACCGCGAACAGGCTGGCATAGGGCCCGGTCTCGACCACGCGGTAATCCGCCTTGTCCGCGATCGTATCGAGCGCGACGACGCGCGTGCTGCTCGTCGCCGCCATCCCGTGGTCCGCGACGATCACCAGGTTCGCCGACTGGCCCAGCGCGGCGAGTCCATCGACCAGCATGCCGATGCTCGAATCGACGTCCGCCACCGCCTGGTTCACGCCCGCGCTGTCGGGGCCGCCGGCATGGCCGGCGCTGTCGACCGTGTCGAAATACAGCGTCACCAGCCTGGGCCGGATCGCCGCCGGCCGCCGCATCCAGTCGAGCACCGCGTTGACGCGTTGCGTGCCCGACACCTGCTGGTTGAACTGCTGCCAGTCCTCGGGTCGCGTCCCGCCCTCAATCGCGCCGTGGCTGTCGGGTTTCACGACGCCGCCGACCGCGACGTTGGCGCCCGGCCAGAACATCGTCGCGGTGCGGATGCCGGCCTTCTCGGCATCGACCCAGATCGGCGAACTCTCGCTCCACCAGAACGGATCGTCGGTCGCCATCGTGAACGTCTCGCCCGGCCGTGCCGGATCCTCCATCCTGTTGCCGACGATCCCGCTGCGATCGGGGCGCAAGCCGGTGACGAGCGTCCAGTGATTGGGGAAGGTGATGCTCGGGAACGACGGCCGCATGCTCGCGAACACGCCGCCGGCGCGCAGGCGGTTGAGGTTGGGCGTCACGCCGCGGTCGAGATAATCCGGCCGGAAACCGTCGATCGACACGAGGATCGTGACCGGCGCGCGAGTCTCGCCCGGCACCGCCGCGGCTGTCGTCGTGGTCGGAGCCGGCGCAGTGATCGGCGCGAGGGCAGGGGGCGTATGCGGATACGCACACCCGGCGAGCGTCAGCCCAAGGAGTGCGAGCACAGTCGTCTTCATCATAACCGTTCGTCCCGAGCAGGTGCCGACTTTGCGCGGTCCTTACTCGGCACGGACGATGAGAGAAAGCGATCCGTGCTGGGCGAACTTGTCCTCGCTTGTTTCCCCGCGAAGGCGGGGACCCAGACTGGGCTCCCGCCTTCGCGGGAGAACAAGAGGTGCTGTCCGATGTTATGCAGCCTACAACCCCACCGCCAGCTTGCTGAACAGCGTCCAGCTCACCGGCGTCTTCCCGTACGCCGCCTCCAGCGCGGCCGGCTTGTCATACGCCGCGACCGTTCCCCCGAGCGCCAGCCCCAGCGGCCCGACGATCTGCAGCCGGTACGCATACCCGACCTCCGCCTTCGTCACGCGGAACTTGGCGTCGTGCAGCGGGTCCGCCTCGTCCGGAAACAGCTCGTCGTTCGCGACGTTCTCCACTCGGCCGAACACCGCGTGATGCGCCGACAGTTCGTACGTCGCCTCCGCCAGGAACGCGCTGAGTTTCTCCCCCGGCACGCGGTCCTTCAGGCTGTAGGCGAACGTCGTCGCCAGCCCGCCGCGTGCGTATTGCACGCTGGCGGTCGAGCGGTTCTCGTCCTCGCCCGGATGCTGCGCCTCGGGCGACTTCAGGTGGCCGTGGCTGACCTGCACCGCCCAGAACGGCGACGGCGTCCACGTCCCCCGCACGCTCCACGAATCGAGCTTGGGCGTCTCGATGTTCCAGCGATGCTCGTCCGGCTCGCGGCCCTTGAACGCCGACGCTTCCAGCTGGAACGCCGGCGTCGCATACCCGGCCGTCACCACGCCGTAGGTGATGTGCGTCGAATCGAACCAGTGATGCGTGATCGGCGCCATCGGCTGATACCGCGCCGACCCCCGGTGCATGAACGCGCTCGGCCCCAGCGCCGGCTCGCCGACCGGTCCGCCGTAGACGAACACCGAATTGCCGTTCCCCAGCCGGTAATCCAGCTTGGCGGCAAGCTCCATGAACAGGTCGTGCGGATGCTGGCGATCGACCAGCGGACGGTCGTTCGCCAGCTCGCCGGTCGCGAACAGATTGGTGTAGCCGCGCGCGCCCATCAGCGGCTCGAGGCTGTTCATCGTCCGCAGCTGGATATGAAACCGGTCGCCCAGATCACGGTCCGCCATCAGCATCGCCATCGATTCCACGAACGCCTCGCTACGCCCGCGCGGTCCCCCCTGGTTGGTCGCGACGCCCCAGGCATAGCCATGCGCCATCAGCATCCACTCGCCCGCCTGGAACATGTAGCCGCGCATCGGGCCCTCGGCGGCGGGCAGCCGCGACGTGCCGCTCCCCTGGCTGTAGAACCCCGCGGACGTCCCCATCGCCATCCCGGCCATCGCCGACCCGGCAGGCGCCTTGGCGAGCGCGGCATCGGACGCGTCGCGGTAGGCGGGGTCGGCGATCGCCATGTGGCCCATCGCGGAATGGTCCATCTGGGCGTGATCCATCTGGGCGTGATCCATCTGGGCCTGATCCATGCCGGGCATGGCCTCGGTCATTTGTGCAGCGGGAGGCGCGTTGGCGGCTGCGGCGTTCGGTTCGCGAGGCGTCGCAACCTCGGGCGGCATCGCTTGGCCCATCGTCGCTTGGCCCATGGTCGAATGGTCCATGGCCGAATGATCGACCGCGCGCGCCGCGGGCGTCGCTGACGTACGGGTCGACTCCTCGGCCGACGCGCTGGCCCCGCGCGAACGCCGCGCCGTCGTGCGTGGCTTGGCCTTCCGCGCCGCCGGTTTCTCGGCCGTAGCCTGCGGCATCGGCATAACCATGCCGGGCTGCATCGCGTGCTGCGCCACCGCGGAAACCGGCAGCACCGCCGCCGCGGCACCGGCCGCGAGCAACATATGTCGTGTCATCGTCTGAAGTCCTTGAGAAAAGCCTGAAGATCGGGGTGCATCGGCACCCGGCGATCAGGCTTCCCGCGGCGGCCGCAACCCCGGCGCGACGCTCGTACCGAGATCGAGCACGATCGCCCGCTCGACCAGCATCGCAGGCTCGCGCGGTGTCGCACCCGAAATCCGCACCGCCCGCCAGTTCGACGGCGGCACGCACCCGATGCACCCATGCGGCGGCGTCGCCTTGCGATCGCCCGCATCGTGGCCCGCATCGGGGCCCGCCATCGCGTGATCCGCGCTGTGAGCCTGCGCGCCGCTCGTCACCGCCATCTCCATGACCACGGCCCGTCCATGCGCGGCAGGCGCATCATGACACGCCGCCGGCGCCACCGCGGGAAACGCGAAGGCGGCGAGGAGAAGGGCCAGGATAAGGCGCGCGAGCATGGCGCCTGTCTAGTCCGCCGGACGCGTCTTCACAACCTCGGCGCAAGCCGCCGTTGGTGTCCGCAACACGACCGTGGCTGCGTTCGCCCAAGCCCTGCCTCGAGTGCAGGCTTGCCCGACCGTCCCCGAAGGTTCACGGTTCACGGATGAAGACCCCTCGTAAACGTGACGTCGGCAATAGCCCCGCCGCGGACGTCTCGATCCGGATCGGAACTCGCGTAAAGTTCCATGCCTCGGTCACGAGCGCCGGCTTGCTGTCGGTTGGCGCACTCGTGTCCGGCATCCTGCTATCCACTGCAGTGGTGGTCGTCGCAGCGGGGCGGAAGGGCACGAAGAGACCGTTGCCTGCGAATGAATCGACGATGATCGGCGGCTAACGCCCGATCGCGGACGTAAAGTTGGCGGCATGTCCGGGCAAACTCTGACCTAGCGCCGCTTTGGTTGCCAGAGTTCGATCTTGGTCCCATCCGGGTCTTGTATCCATGCGAACCGGCCGAAAGCGTCATCGTCGTCGCGTTTCAGGATTGGAACCCCGTGCGCGGTCAGTCGTGCGATCATGGCATCCATGTCGTCGACCGCAAAGTTGATCATGAACTCTCGGGTTGAAGGGCTCATATTGTCGCTGGAAGCCGGGAAAGCGGTCCAAGACACTTTCGGAGGGTGGCCCGGAGCGTCGAACGGCAATGCCGCTCCGCCCCAAGGTTTGACATCAAGACCTAGGACCTCCCGATACCATTTCGCGAGTGCCTTTGGATCCTTGCTCTTGACGAACACGCCGCCGACGCCGGTTACGTGACCTGCCTGCTCAGCCATTGCGTATCCCTGACAAGTAAGCGTGCCCGCGACCAAGACGACAAAGCGGGTGAGTTGCTTGAGCATAAACCATACTCCTGTTCCCCTCCCCGGTCGGCGAGTCGTGAGTGCCAGTGTAGGCAGGTTTAAGAACGCAGCAAGATGCGCGGTAACGCGGCCGGCGGCCATTTCCGCTAACCAGCCAAATGGTCCGTAATTACCGTCCCACCGCGCTCGACGAACGGGGGCATCGCTAAGTATTCCTCAACGCATGACCAGTATCACGCTCCGCTATGGAACGGTCTTTCATCGCGATCACGGCGATCGCCGCGACACTGATGTTTGCCGGCGTGTGGAAAGCGACGGAGCCGCGTTCGCCCGAAGT
>JAYVRZ010000065.1:0-9896 GCA_043775965.1 Sphingomonas sp. | reverse complement strand
GACCAGTCTGGGCTCCCGCCTTCGCGGGAGAACAAACTTCTTTCTTCCTGGAAAACCTCAACCAGGCCGGTTCTTCCCCAGATACCACGACAACCGCGCAGCCCCCCGGCTCTTCGCCCGCGCCGGGTTCATCAAGTCGTACACCACCGCATTTTCCAGCACGCGCTGCACGTAGTTGCGCGTCTCCTGATACGGGATCGCCTCGACCCAATCGACCATATCCACAGCTCCGGTCCGCGGATCGCCGTTCGCGCGCAGCCACTTGTTCACGTTGCCGCCGCCCGCGTTATACGCGGCAATCGCCAGCGGATAGCTGCCGTAATTCGCGTACACCCGCTGGAAATAGCTCGAGCCCAGCATGATCGACATGTTCGGATCGGTCGTCAGCGCCGCCTGGTTGTACGCCAGCCCGATCTTCCCCGACTGCTCGCGCGCGGTCGCCGGCATCAGCTGCATCAGCCCGCGCGCCCCCGCATGCGACACGGCCGCCCGATCGAACTGGCTCTCCTGCCGCGAGATCGCGTGGATGATCGTCCAGTTGTCCTCATACCCCGCCGGCACCGCGACCATCGGGAAGCCGACCGCGGAATAGTCGCTGAGCCCGTTCGCCAGCGCACTCCGCCCGACCATCACGCCGAGATCGGGCCGGTTGATCGTCTTGGACAGCTCGGCTGCGAGCAAATGGTCGGTGTCCGTGGTTGCATCCGCGGCGATCTGGCGGACGAACGCGGTCTGGTCCTGCCAGTCGCCGATCTGCCCGAGAAACTTGACCGCGCGCACCACCTCGCGCCGATCGAACGCCGCCCGCACCGAAGGATCGATCGCCACCGCCCCCACCGACGGCGGCGCCACAAGAGCGCGCCCGGTGCGCTCGTTCGCCAGCTGTCCGTAATATTGGTCGCGATACCCCGCCGCCTGGCCATAGAACGCCGCCGCCTGAGGCGCCAACCCGGCCGCCTCCGCCGCACGCCCCGCCCAATAATACCCCTTCGACCGCACCTGCGGCGAACGCGAGCCCCGCGCATACCGGTCGAACAGCGTCATCGCGTCCGCCGGCCGCCCGAGCTGCTTCATCGCCACCCGTCCGCCGAGCCAGGCGAGGTTGGTATATTCGTCGCGCTCGGCATAGGATTTCGCCGCGATATCCGCGCCGTACGGATACGCATCGTCGATCTGTCGCGCGATGTCGTAGGCGACCTGGTACTGCCCATCGTTCGCCGCGCCGTTCGCGTTGGTGACGAGCACCTCGTACCACTCGGCAGCGTTGCCCGGCCGCGTCACCAGCGACCTGGGCCGTGCCAGCCACGCCCGCGCCGAAGGGCTCGCTCCCGAATTGCGCAACCACTGTGCCCGGTCCGCGACATAGCCCGCGTCGTTCGCATACAGGGTCTGCGTCGAGGCGGAGATGTCCGACGCGTTCGGCGCATTCGTCCGGAACGCCAGCCGCGCCTCGAAAATCGGCCGGCGCGCCGGGCTCGTCCACGCCAATTGCCGTTGCGCGGTGCCGGTCTGGCCCGCCCACAACAGCGCATCCATCCGCGCATCATGATCGTCCGCGGTCAGCGCGCCGGGAAAGCCCGCCATCACCATCGCCTCGTCGGTCGGCGTCAGCCCGGCGCTCCGCCACGCCGTCCGCACCGCCGCATAGGCCTGGTCGCGCGCGCCGGTCGCCTGCAACGCTCTAGCATAGGCGACCCCGCCCGATGCGGACTGCGGCGGATAGCGGCGGAAGAACGCGACGACGTTCATCGGCGACCCGGTGCTCGCCTTGCGCTCGGCCGCGCGGCGGTTCGCGGTTTCGTTGGGCCAGCCCGGATGCGCCATCAGGAAACCGCCATAGCTGTCGAACGGCAGCGCATCGGTCTGCTGCAAGGCCCGCCACTGCGCGATGGTCGAGGCGATCGCGCCATCGGTTGCCATCGGCTGCGCGTTGGGGCCCATATTGGCCAATTGCGTGCTGTAGCGATCGAGCGTCTGCTGACCACCTCCAGACGCTGCGACCGTCCCCGAAACAACCGCGAGAAGAAGGCCGGTTTTCAACATCGATGCTACCATGTGGACAGCATACGCCTGCAACCCGTATCTGTCCTGAACGAAATCCAGATAGTCCCCGAGATCTGGCCCATTAGAAACGCAGGCTACCGCATGTTTTCAGGATCTATTCCCGCGCTCGTCACGCCGTTCGCCCCCGATGGCAGCTTCGACGAACCCGCTTACCGCGACTTCATCGAATGGCAGATCGCGGAAGGGTCGTCGGGCCTCGTCGCTTGCGGCACCACCGGCGAAGCGGCGACCTTGTCGTACGACGAGCATTTCCACGTCGTCCGCGTCTGCGTCGATCAGGCCAAGGGTCGCGTCCCCGTGATCGCCGGCGCGGGCTCGAACGACACGCGCGTCGCCTCCGCCAATCTGCGTGCCGCGAAAGACGCCGGCGCCGACGTCGCGCTGATGGTCCCGCCCTATTACAACCGACCGGGGCAGGAGGGCATCTTCCGCCATTTCGAAGCGCTTGCCGTCACGACCCCGCTGCCGATCATCCTCTACAACGTCCCCGCGCGGACCGTGACCGACATCCAGCCAGCCACGCTCGCCCGCATCGTCGCGGCGTTTCCCGACGTGTTCGTCGGCGTGAAGGACGCCAGCGGCGTCATCGCTCGCGTCTCGCAGCACCGCGAAGCCTGCGGCCCCGACTTCTGCCAACTATCCGGCAACGACGACCTCGCGCTCGCGTTCAACGTCATGGGCGGCACCGGCTGCATCTCGGTGACAGCCAACGTCGCGCCGAAGCTCTGCGCCGAGTTCCAGGCCGCCTGCCAGTCCGGCGATTTCGTCAAGGCGCTCGCCTATCAGGACCAGCTCTACCCCCTCCACGAAGCGCTGTTCACCGACGCTTCGCCGGGGCCGATCAAATACGCGATGACCAAGGTGCGGAGTGGCTTCCCCGAAACCCTTCGCCTGCCGATGACCCCCGCCGGCGAAGCCGCGCGTGCGGCCGTAGATGCCGGCTTGGCACACGCTAACCTTGGCTGAGGCGGACTTACGATCCTCCCCCGCAAGGGGGAGGTGGCTGGCCCTTGCCAGACGGAGGGGGCGGTAAGCGGTCACCGCTGTTGCGGAGGCCTCCCCGTCCGTCGCCTTCGGCGCCACCCCCCCCTGGGGGGAGGATCGAAAGGGGGCCACAAGAAACAACCACCCCCGCTTCCCCTAAGCCCTCCGACCCCCTACATCGCGCGTCCGATGGCACGTCCCAAACCCCCCACCTTCGAGAAGACCAAGATCGTCGCCGAGAACCGGCGCGCGCGGTATGATTATTATATCGAGCAGGTGTTCGAGGCGGGCATCGCGCTCACCGGCACCGAGGTGAAGGCGCTCCGCGGCGGCGAGGGCTCGATCGCCGAGGCCTATGCCGAGGTGAAGGGCAAGAACGTCGTCCTGGTGAATTCGAACATCCCCGAGTTCAGCCACGGCAACCGTTTCAACCACGAGCCCAAGCGGCCGCGCAAATTGCTGCTGCACGAGCGCGAGATCAACAAGATGTTCGGTGCGGTCGCGCGCCAGGGCATGACGCTCGTCCCGCTGATGGTCTATTTCAATTCGAAGGGCCGCGCGAAGATCGAACTGGCGCTCGCCAAGGGCAAGCAGAACCACGACAAGCGCGATTCGGTGAAGGAACAGGACTGGAAGCGCGAGCAGGGCCGCATCATGCGCGATCGCGGATAGGCGGCGTGACGCCGGTGTCGATGATCCTATCGTCGTGAGCATGTTCGGGCGCGTGGCGGCATGGTCGCGCCGTAACCTGCCGACTCGCGAATCGATGGAGAGGAACCGTCTTCTCCGCCCCGTCGCCCACCGCGTCCTCGCGCCCGAACTCTGGCGCTTCACCCGCCGCTCGGTGCCGCGCGGCGTCGCGCTCGGGATGGTCGCGGGCATCCTGATCCCGGTCGCGCAGACGCCGGTCGCCGCGGTCTTCGCCCTGCCATTTCGCGCCAACGTGCCGACGGCGGTGCTGACCACCTTCATCACCAATCCGCTGACCACGCCGCCGTTGTGGATCGCGGCATACTGGATAGGATCGTCGCTGCTCCGGCTGGACGAGCACGTGCCCGGCCAGCCTGTCGCCGGTGCCGCCGCGCGCACCGAATGGATCCCGTGGCTGATGCAGGCGGGGCCCGCCACCGCGCTCGGCCTGCTCGTCATCACCATCGTCTGCTCGATCGGCGGCTACGCGCTCAGTGCGCTCGGCTGGCGACTCTGGATCGCGCGCAAGTGGCGGCACAGGCACGACAATCGTCACGACAATCACGGTTCGTAACAATCGTCACTAATATTGACCTACCCGAATTGACGGACCGTCCTATCGGCGTAGAACACGCGGCATCGTGAAGTCCTTTCCGAGGTTCTTTGATGCGTAAGTCGATTGTTACCATGATCTTGCTCGCGTCCGCCGCATCGGCCGTCGCCCAAACCAGCAGCCCCCCTGTCACCCCGTCGCCGACCCTCGCCAAGGCCGCCACCGGCCCCGTCGCGGCCAAGGATGCCAACAAGCCGCAGATCGGCGATTTCGGGTTCGACATGGCGGGCCGCGATACCAGCGTCACGCCCGGCACCGACTTCTTCGATTACACCAACGGCGGCTGGGTCAAGAATACCCCGATCCCCGCCGATCGCTCGTCCTACGGCATGTTCCACGTCCTCCAGGACCTGTCGCTCGAACGCACCCGCACCATCCTCGACGTCGCCACGAAGACGCCCGGCGACAAGGTCGGCGATTTCTACGCCAGCTTCATGGACGAGGCCGCGGTCAACGCGAAGGGCGCCACCCCGGTCAAGCCGATGCTCGCCGCGATCAAGGCGACCAAGGACAAGACCGCGCTCGTAACCGAGATCGCCAAGCTCCAGCGCCAGGGCGTCGGTGGCCTGGTCGGCGTCGGCGTGTCGCAGGACGACAAGGACCCGACCACTTATGTCGTCCAGTTGGGCCAGAGCGGGATCGGGCTGCCCGACCGCGATTATTACCTGAAGGACGATGCCAAGCTGGCAACCGTCCGTACCGCCTACCAGGCGTATCTGGCGCGCATGCTGACGCTCGCCGGCGAGCCCAATGCCGAGGCTCGCGCCGCCGCCGTCTTCGCCATGGAGAAGGGCCTTGCCACCGCGCACTGGACCCGGATCGAGAGCCGCGACGCCGACAAGACCTACAACAAATGGACCGCCGCCGATTTCGCCGCGAAGGCGCCGGGCTTCCCCTGGGCGCAGTACATGACCGCGATGGGCGTCACCGGCCGTCCCTTCTACCTCGTCGCACAGCCGAGCGCAGTGACCGGCGAGGCGAAGGTGTTCGCCGACACGCCCGTCAACGTCCTCCAGGACTATGCGATGCTCAAGGTCCTGCGCGCCTACGCGCCGTACCTGTCGAGCGATTTCGACAAGACCAACTTCGCGTTCTACGGCACCACGCTGTCCGGCACGCCCGAGCAGCAGGTCCGCTGGAAGCGCGGCGTCTCGACCGTGTCGGGCGCGATGGGCGAGGCGATCGGCCAGCAATACGTGGCGAAGTATTTCCCGCCCGCGTCGAAGGCCGCCGCCGACGACCTCGTCAAGAACGTCATCGCGGCGATGGGCGAGCGTCTCCGGAACCTCGAATGGATGGCGCCCGAAACCAAGACCAAGGCGCTCGCCAAGCTCGCCGCCTTCACCCCGAAGATCGGCTATCCGGACAAATGGCGCGATTATTCCGCGCTTCAGGTCCAGCGCGGCGATCTGGTCGGTAACGTCGCGCGCGCCAACGCGTTCGAATACGACCGCGACCTCAGGAAGCTCGGCCAGCCGATCGATCGCGGCGAGTGGTTCATGACGCCGATGACGATCAACGCCTACGCCAACCCGACGATGAACGAGGTCGTGTTCCCGGCCGCGATCCTCCAGCCGCCGTTCTTCGATCCGAAGGCGGACCCCGCGGTCAATTACGGCGGCATCGGCGCGGTGATCGGCCACGAGATCAGCCATCACTTCGACGACCAGGGCCGTAAGTACGACCTCAACGGCAAGCTCACCGACTGGTGGACCCCGCAGGACGTCGCGCGCTTCAAGGTGTTCACCGACGCGCTCGTGAAGCAGTACGACGCCTACGAACCGCTTCCCGGCCAGCATATCCAGGGCGGCCTGACGCTCGGCGAGAACATCGCCGATCTGGCTGGCCTCACGGTGGCCTACGACGCGTACCACAAGTCGCTCGGCGGCAAGCCCGCGCCGATCATCGACGGCACCACCGGCGACCAGCGATTCTATTACGGCTGGGCCGGCGTCTGGCGCACCAAGTTCCGCGATGCGGCGTTGCAGCAGGCGTTGCTGTCCGACCCGCATTCCCCGGGCCACCAGCGCGTCCTGACCGTCCGCAACCTCGACCCCTGGTACGCCGCGTTCGGTGCCAAGCCGGGTGAAGCCAGCTACCTCGCCCCCGCCGACCGCGTCCGCATCTGGTAACATTGCCATCTTCCGTTCTCCCGCGAAAGCGGGAGCCCAGGGTCACGAATGACGCCGTTCGTGACCCTGGACCCCCGCCTCCGCGGGGGAACGGCAGGGTTCAGAGCGCACGACCAAACCGATAAGAAACCCCCGGGAGAACCCCATGAAGTCCTTCATCGTCGCCGGCCTGCTCGCCGCCACCGCCATCACCGGCGTCACCGCCGCCATCTCGCAAACCGCCGAACCGACCCCGCCAGCAACCGCGCCCACCGGCGCGCAATACGGCACCTTCGGCTTCGACGAGAAGGGCATGGACAAGACCGTCAAGCCCGGCGACGACTTCTATACTTACGCCAACGGCAACTGGGCGAAGAACACCCCGATTCCCGCCGACAAGTCGAACTACGGCTCGTTCAATCTCCTGTCCGACCTGTCCGAGAGCCGCACCCGCGGCATCCTCGACACCGCCGCCAAGGACCCGAACTCGAAGATCGGCCGCGCCTACGCCACCTTCCTCGACACCGGCACGATAGAAGGCAAGGGCCTCGCGCCTATCAAGCCCTGGCTCTCCAGGATCGCCGCGCTGAAGGATCGCGCCGGCTATCCCGCACTCCTCGCCGAAGCCGACCGTGCCGGTATCGGCGGCCCATTCGGCGGTGGCGTAGGCCAGGACGACAAGCAGCCCGAGCAATACGCGCTCTCGCTCGGCCAGTCCGGCTTGGGCCTCCCCGACCGCGACTATTATCTCAGCACCGACGCCAAGCTGGTCGAGGCGCGTAACGCCTATCGCGCGCACATCGCCAAGATGCTGACGCTTGCCGGCGAACCCAATGCCGACGCCCGCGCCACCGCCTTGCTCGCGTTCGAAACCGAGATCGCCAAGGTCAGCTGGACCCGAGTCGACAGCCGTGACGCCACCAAGACCTACAACAAGATGACCGTCGCCGATCTCGCCGCCAAGGCGCCCGGCTTCGATTTCGCCGCCTATTTCAAGGGCATCGGCACGCCCGTCCCGACCGTCATCGTCGCGCAGCCCTCGGCGATCACCGGCATCGCCAAGCTCGTCTCGACCGCGCCGATCAGCGTCCTGAAGGACCAGCTGATCCTCCGCTCGCTCGACGGCTATGCCGATGTCCTCCCCAAGGCGTTCGACGCCGAGCAGTTCGCGTTCTACGGCACCGTCCTCGGCGGCACGCCCGAGCAGGAGGCCCGCTGGAAGCGCGGCGTGCAGTTCACCTCCGGCGCGCTCGATGACGAGGTCAGCAAGCTCTACGTCGCGCAGTATTTTCCGCCCGAGACCAAGGCCGCAGCCGACAAGCTCGTCAAGAACGTGCTCGCCGCAATGGGGCGCCGGATCGACAAGCTCGAATGGATGGCGCCTGAGACCAAGGTCAAGGCGCACGCCAAGCTAGCCGCGTTCACGCCCAAGATCGGCTATCCGAGCCAGTGGAAGGATTTCTCCGCGCTGACGATCACGTCGGGCGATGCGTTCGGCAACGAATGGCGCGCGAACGAATGGCAGCACCAGGACAATATCTCCAAGCTCGGCAAGCCGTTGCAGCGCTGGGAATGGGGCATGACGCCGATGACGGTAAACGCCTATGCCAATTTCGGCATGGTCGAGATCGTCTTCCCCGCCGCGATCCTGCAGCCGCCGTTCTTCGATCCGAAGGCCGACGACGCGGTCAATTACGGCGGTATCGGCGCGGTGATCGGCCACGAGCTGAGCCATCATTTCGACGACCAGGGCTCGAAATACGACGCCAAGGGCCAGCTCACCGACTGGTGGACGCCAAAGGATATCGCCGGCTTCAAGGCGCTCACCGGCAAGCTCGGCGCGCAGTATGACGCGTACGAACCACTGCCGGGCATGCATGTGAAGGGCCAACTGACGATGGGCGAGAACATCGCCGATCTTGCCGGCCTTACCGTCGCGTACGACGCCTATCACACCGCGCTCGGCGGCAAGGCGGCACCCGTGCTCGACGGCTTCACCGGCGACCAGCGCTTCTATCTCGGCTGGGCACAGGTCTGGCGTCGCAACTACCGCGAAGCCAACCTCCGCAACCGCCTGCTGACCGACCCGCACTCGCCGTCGCAGCAGCGCGCGTGGGTCGTCCGCAATCTCGACCCCTGGTACGCGGCGTACAAGCCGACTGCCGGGCAGAAGCTGTACCTGACGCCGGAACAGCGCGTCCGCATCTGGTAACGCGCTTCCCGTAGGCCGCCCCAAACCCTGTTCCCCCGCAAAAGCGGGGGAACAGGATCACAAGCGGTTCGGCCAGCTACCCTGTTCCCCCGCCTCCGTGGAGGACCAGCGTTACGGTTTGGTGGTGCGCAAAGCCACCAACCCCAACAGAGGCCGTCAGCCAATTCCCGACGCAGGCCGTCAGCCAATTAACGTCACCCCAGCGAAAGCTGGGGTATCCCTCGAAGCAGGCGACGCGCGCCAAACTGGAAGATCCCAGCTTTCGCCGGGATGACGGGTGAGATGTGGATGCGGTGCTCGCTTGACCGGCGTCCTTCGCCTGAATGGCGTATTTCGCGTGAACCACGGCCGCCGCCGGGGCGGCGCTTGTCGCGCGTCACGTTGTAAGCGCCCAGAACACCCCCGAACCGAGCATCCCGCTTGACGCGCCGCCCCGCTTGAGCGGAAGACCCCACCGATGGCATCGTTCGCTTTACCCACGCCGCCCGGCAACGACCCGCGCGCCCCATCCCACCGCGGCGTCAGCAACGGCGCCCGCAACGCCGCGCTCGTCGCCGCCGTCTCCGGCATCGCCGCCGCCGGGATCGTCCTCCTGCTGATCGGTAGCTGGATCGCCGCCGCCGGCTTCTTCGCCGCCGCGGTCGTCGTCGGCGGCGCGGTGATCGCGTGGAAGCTGCTCACGCCCGAGACGACATCGGCAGCCCGCCCGGTCGACTGGGACCTCACCCGCGCCGTCGCCCAGGCCGGCACCGACGCCGTCGCCATCACCGACCGCGCCGGGCGGCTGGTCTGCGCCAACGACGCGTACGAGGCGCTGTTCGAGGGCTTTCCGACCCCGCCCGGCCTGCCTCTCGACGAGGCGGGCGTCACCGCGCTCGCCGATGCCGGCCGGTCCGCCTGGCGCGACGGCACCGCGAGCATCGACCGGCTCAACGCGCGCAACCTCTGCCTCTCCGCACAGGTCGTCCGCGCCGGCGACGATGCCGACATGCTCGTCTGGCGCTTCGTCACCGCGCAGGAGCACGATCTCGCCGAGACGCTTGCCGCGCTGCTGATCGGCCCGACCGGAGACCGGCTCGGCGGCAGCGGCATCATGGCCGCGTTGCTGTCGCCCGACGGCCGCGTCCGTACCGCCAACCGGGTCCTGCGCAAACGCGCCTGCGGCAGCGAACAGGAGCCGATCGAAGGTCGCGACTTCGCCCGCTTCCTCATCACCGACAGC
>JAYVRZ010000064.1:0-11393 GCA_043775965.1 Sphingomonas sp. | reverse complement strand
GCCGCTCGCTTTCGCGCCAGAGCCGCTCCACGTTCGCGTCGTCCAGCGCGAACGGGTTGGGCGGCATCCGTGTCCGCTGGTGGTAATAGCCGCCGGTCGAGCGGCCGGGCTCGTCGGCGGTGGCAAGCCAGGTCAGCGCGTCTGCGCCGGCCTCGGGGCTCATCGTCGGCCGCGTCCGGATATGCGCCTGCGTCGTTGCGTCGGCATGGGTGACGAAGTTGGTATCGACCGTACCCGGATGCAGCGCGTGGACGACGATGCCGTCGGCTGCCAGCCGGGATGCGAGGCCGCGCGCGTGCATCACATTGGCGAGCTTGCCCTGGCAATAGGCGCGGCCGGCGAGGAACGCGTCGAACAGTTGCAGATCGTCCCAGTGCAGCCCGGGTATCATCTCGCCGCCGTCCGACGAGGTGTTGACGATCCGAACGCTGCTCGCGGGTGCGTCGCCGGCGGCTGTACGCAGCAGCGGGAGCAGGCGATTGGTAAGGAGGAAGGGGCCGAGATGATTGCCCGCGAAATTCTCCTCGAGGCCCTCGGGGGTGACGACCATGCGGTTCGCCATCCCGCCGGCGTTGTTGACCAGCACGTCGATGCGCCGTGTGAGCGCGACGATCTCGTCGGCCGCGCGCTTCGCCTCCGCCATTCGCGACAGGTCGGCGCGGATCATGTCGACCCTGCCGCCGTTCGACGCCGCGCGAATTTCCGCTTCGGCCGCAGCGCTACGCGCTGGATCGCGACCGAGCGCAATGACATGCCACCCTCGCGCCGCGAGCGTCTTGGCGGTTTCCTTGCCGATGCCCGAGCTTGCGCCGGTCACGACTGCCACGCGTAACGCCATCGATACTCTCCCGATTACCACGCCTTTGATCGGCTAATCGTCCCGCCAATGGCGAGTTGGGGCAATCCCCGCGGGCGTTTCGGCGGCGGGATCGCGGGTGCGATGCTGCGCAGCATAACTGTCCGGCGTTATGGCCGGATCTGGATATCCCGGCTGGATCGCGACATCGAACGGCATTGGCGCAAGGAAAAGCGCTGCGCATGATGCCGGCAAAATACGACATTGGGAGAGAATGCTATGAGCCAGATGCTCGTTTCCGACGCGCTGATCGAAGAGGCCATGACGACGACCGGGCTCGACCGGTTCGACTCCGAATCCTACCGCGAAGGACTCGACGTCCTGCTCGCGGACTATAATGGCTACGACCATCCCGAGCCGCTGATCGAGCGGATGCGCGGCGGGCTGGTCCAGTCGCTGGTCGATCGGTTGAAGACCACCGACTATCTCGCCAAGCGCCCCGAACTGCTGACCCGCCCGGTCGAGCGGCCGCTGTTCGTGTTCGGGATGCCGCGCACGGGCACGACGCTGCTGAGCAATCTGCTCGCATGCGATCCGGCACGACGCTCGGCGCTGACGTGGGAGATCGAGCAGCCGGTGCCGCCGCCGACGACCGCGACGCTGAAGACCGATCCGCGCGCGATCGCCAAGCTGGAGCAGGAAAAGGCGATGCTCGCCGCGCGGCCAGAGATGGGCAAATATTATCGCAACTCGGCGGTGTATCCGAACGAGTGCATGTTCTTCATGATCCACGACTTCAAGGGTCTGGCGCTGGAGTCGCGTGGCAAGCTGAAAGAGTATCGCGACTGGCTGTTCCAGACCGACATGACGTCCGCCTACACCTATCACAAGCGCTTCCTCCAGCTGTTGCAGGCAGATGCGCCAGGGGCATGGAGCCTCAAGATGCCGAGCCACGCGCTTTGGCTCGATACGCTGCTCGAGACCTATCCGGATGCGCAGCTGGTATGGGCGCACCGCGACCCGTTCACGGCGACCAGCTCGTTCTGCAGCATCCTGTCGATGGCGCACCGGGGCTATACCGGCAAGGTCGACTATGAGTGGCTGGGCGAGGATTGCCCGTACCAGGCGCAGTTGCACCTCGACCGGATCATGGACACGCGCGAGCGGCTGGGCCACGACCGGATCGTCGACGTGCATTATGCCGACGTGACGCGCGATCCGATGGGGACGATCCGCAAGCTGTACGCCGACCTCGGCGATACGCTGACCCCCGAGGCCGAGGCGGCGATGCTGGCGTGGCTCGACGAGAACCCGCAAGGAAAATTCGGCAAGCACGAATATGCGCTCGACCAATACGGCCTGTCGGTCGAGACGCTGGCACCGAAGTTCGAGCGCTATCTGTCGCAGTACGACGTCGCGCGGGAGGGCTGAGCGATGAGCATCGGCCGGCACTACCAGAACGCCTATGTCACCCGCGACGTCGACAAGGCGGTCGCGGGCTTCAGGCGGCATGCCGATGTCCGGACGATCATCGAGATCGAGACCCCGGTCCAGGTCTGGACGCCGCAGGGCGAGGGGCGGGGCGTCCAGAAGCTCGCCTTCGTGTGGGTCGAGGACCTGAACTACGAGCTGATCCAGCCGATCGAGGGCGATGTGCTTGCGATCTACCGCGACGCGTTACCTGTAGGTGACGAGCTGGCCTTCCACCATGTCTGCCACCGGGTCGACGACTGGGACGCGGCGATGGCGCAGATCGAGGCACAGCCGTTCCCGGTCGTGCTGAAGGGCGGTACGCCGGACCTGTTGCAATTCGCCTATACCGATACGCGGTCGTGGCTCGGTCATTATACCGAATATGTCTGGATGGTGCCCGATCGGTGGGCCGGGATGGGCGGACGATGAGCGTCGGTTCCGCCGCGTGAGCCGGTTGGGGATCGAACTGCTCAGCGTGTTCGGGCTCGATCCGGTCGCGCATGTCCATCTCGCCGCCGATCTCGGATGCGGGCATATCTCGAGCGGCCTGTCGCCGGCGCCGTTCAACCCGCATGGCTATGCGCCGTGGTCGTTGAGGGAGGACGCGGCGCTGCGGCGCGCGACGATCGCGGCGATGCGAGAGCGGAGCGTGACGATCTCGCTCGGCGAGGGCTTCGCGGTGCGGCCGGGCGTCGAGATGCGGGACCGTGCAGAGGAGTTCGACCTGATGGCCGAACTCGGTGCCGAGTGCCTGGGCGGGGTGGGCATGGAGCCCGATCTCGCGCGTTCCGACGACCAGTTCGCGGTGTTGGCGGACATGGCTGCGGCGCGGGGAATGACTGCCACGATCGAGTTCGTGCCGGGGCTCGCGATCGGCACGCTCGACGCGGCAGTCGCGCTGGTGCGACGGATCGACCGCGCGAACTTCCGGGTACTGGTCGATGCGATGCACCTGTTTCGCTCGGGCGGAACGTGTGCCGCGCTCACCGCACTCGATCCGGCGCTGATCGGCTATGCGCAACTGTGCGACGTGCCGCTGGTAGCCACCGATCCCGATTATTTCCGCGAGGCAAGTTTCGAGCGCGGGTCGCCGGGCACGGGCGACCTGCCACTCGCCGCGTTCGTCGCAGCGCTGCCCCGGAACATCGCGATCGGCCTGGAAGTGCCGATGTTCGCCCGCGCCAGCGCCGGCGAGCCACCGGCAACGCGGTTGCGTCCGGCGGTCGCCGCGGCGCATGGCTTGCTCGACACGGCCGATGCTTTTCTCGGCGATCAAGGAGACCAACGATGTTGACGGTGGCACGATTCGGCACGCGCGACGTGGAGCGCGCACGCACCTTCTACGATCCGATCGCGGCGATGGTCGGTGCGGCGCTGGCCTATGATCGACCCAATATGATCGCGTACAAGGGCGCGGACGGCGCGATGCTGTTGATCGGCCTGCCGTTCGAGGGCGAGGCGACGGTCGGCAACGGGTCACAAGGCGGCTTCATGGTCGCCAGCCGTGCCGATGTAGACGCGGTCCACGCCAAGGCGCTCGAACTCGGTGGCAAGGACGAGGGCGCACCCGGCGTGCGGGGCGACGATCCGGACGGGTTCTACGGCGCGTATTTCCGCGATCTCGACGGCAACAAGCTGTGCGCGTTCCGGTTCGGACCGGCCTGATCGCCGCAACGACCTAGCGCAGCCGAAGCGCGCCGGGATCGCGCTTGATCGCGCGCCTGCCGCGCTTCGATTCCGCGCCAATCGCCTCTGCGATATCCGCCGGGCGAAGCGTCCGCACAGCGGATATCGCGTTACACGGCCACTCCCCCGGTTTAATGAACACGCCTGTCTACTTCCAATGCGGGGAGGTGGACCAATAAAACATAAACCGCGGGGAGACGATTGGGTGAGGGTTTCGGCTGCTCGAAGCATGGCGTCGGTTGTCGTAATGGCGACCATGCTGGTAATGGCCGATGCGGCGCTTGCCCAGACGACGTCGCCTGACGCTGCGTCCACGCAGGGTTCGACGGTCGGCACCACGGCGACCGACGCGCCCGTCGAGGGCGACATCATCGTCACCGCGCAGCGCCGCGAGGAACGCTCGCGCGACGTGCCGATCTCGATCACCAGCATCAGCGCGGCGCAGCTCGCAACCGCCAACATCAACCAATTGTCGGACGTCGCCCGCGTAACCCCGGCGCTGCGTTTCGACAGCTCGGGCAGCTTTTCGCAGCCGACCATTCGCGGCGTCGGCACAGCGGTCACGACCTCCGGCGGCGGCCCGAACGTCGGCATCTATGTCGATGGCTTTTACGTCGCCAATCCCGAGGCGACCGCGTTCGACCTGACCAAGACGCGCAGCATCCAGGTGCTGAAAGGCCCGCAGGGCACGCTGTTCGGGCGCAATACGACGGGCGGCGCGATCCTCGTCACCACCGCCGAACCGAGCACCAAGCCCGCCGCCGAGTTCAAGGCGACCTATGGTCGGTTCAACGCGCAAGCCTATCAGGGCTATGCGACATTCGGTCTCAACGATCGCATCGCGGTCGATGTCGAGGGCATGCTGCGCAAGGGCGACGGCTATTTCCGCAATATCGCCAATGACGACGACAAGGTCGGGAAATACAAGAACTGGTCCGTCCGCACCGGGGTAAAGGTCGACGTCACCGACGGGATCTCGGTCCTGCTACGCTACACGCATTCGAAGACCGACGACCCGACGTTGCTGCTCACCAACGCCTATGTCGACCCCAACGGCGGATCGGGCTTTTACAGCCGCGTGCCGGCCGCCGCATACGGCACAACCGACAGCACGGGCCGCGCACTCGTCTACGCATTCGCGCCGCCCTCGACCTATACGACGCGACCCGGCGACGTGATCAACGTGCCGTCGACGCCGACCCGGTTCACCAACAAGACCGACGCGTTCCAGGGCACGATCAAGGCCGATCTCGGGTTCGCCGACCTCACGTCGTACACGCAGGTGCGCAAGGACGATGCGGTCAATCTCCAGGATCTGGATGCGACGGCGATCCCGTTGTTCAACATCAACCTGGGTATCGGCAACCGCACGTTCACGCAGGAATTCCTGTTCACGTCGAAGCCGGGCAGCAAACTGCAATGGACCGCGGGGCTGTATTATTTCCGCAACCGCGACACGTATTTCGTCAATGCCGCGTTCGGCCCGCCGCCGTACATGCCGTTCGGCGGATCGAGCACCACGACCAAATCCTACGCGGCGTTCGTCGATGCCACATATGAATTGTCGCCAAAGCTCTTCCTGACCGCTGGCGTACGTTACGGTCACGACGTCGTCGGCGACGCGTATTTCCTGATCCCGGTGACGCAGCAGCGGTTCGACGTTCCCGACTACAAGACCAATCGCGTAACGCCGCGCGCAGTGCTGCGTTACAAGCCGAGCGACGTGTCGAGCGTCTATGCGTCGTTCAGTCGCGGCTACAAGGCGGGGATCCTGAACGTGGGCGGCGCTTCCGCCGTGCCGATCAAGCCGGAAGGCATAGACGCGTTCGAGGTCGGCTACAAATATGACGACCGCCGTTTGTCGTTCGACATCGCCGCCTATTATTATTTCTACAAGAACTTGCAGGTGTCGAGCTTCCAGAGCGGGCTGGCGCTGATCACCAACGCGGCGAGTTCGCGGATCGGCGGGATCGAGTCTTCGGCGCGCTACAAGCTGACCAGCGCGTTCGACCTGACGATCGGCGGTGCCTACACGCATGCGCGCTACCGCAATTTCACGCAGGCGCCGTTCTACAGCTATTGCGATCCGACCGGCACGGTTGCCGCGCTCGTCTGCGGTGCGATCGGTGCGGGCTCGATCACGCAGACGACCAATGATTCCAGCGGCTACCAGATGCAGCGTTCACCGGATTTCACCGGCAACGTCGGCGCGACCTATCATACCGCGCTGGCCGGCGGAAAATTCAGCCTGTCGGGCAACCTGTACTACACGTCGAGCTTCTATTTCGACGCGTCGAAACAGTATAAGCAGGAGGGGTACGAAGTTGCCGCGTTGCGTGCGCAATGGGTTGACCCGTCCGATCGCTTCACGCTCGCAGTGTTCGGCGACAACCTGACCGACAAGCGGTACCGCAACCAGGTCCTGTTCAATACTCTGGGTATTGGCGCGGTGTGGAATTCCCCCCGGACATGGGGTGTTTCCCTTGGCGCGAAGTTGTGATGCGAAGCCTTCGAGAACAGCGAAGACCGTAGCGTAAAATGATGCAATCGTGGCGGCGATATGTTGGAACCCGTGGTCGGTAAAAGCTTATCGATCCGGCAATTTCAGCCATAAGAGTATCGTAGATTATTCACGCGATCCGTAATGCCACCGCAGAAAGCGATGACGTGCAGGCCGCGCTTTGGGGAGGATCGTACTGTGAGGAAACTTTCGACGAATGCCTTGATCGGCGTCAGCCTTGTCGCGCTGGCCATGCCTGTGTCGGCTATGGCGCAGACCGATCCGGCGGTCGATCCGGCGGCGGCGTCGGCGCCGGTCGTAACCACGCCGGTCGCGGCGCCTGCTCGACAGGCCGCTGCGCCGGTTGCGGCGCAAACCATGTCGCCAGAAAGCGACATCATCGTCACCGCACGCCGGCGTGAGGAAAGCATTCAGGACGTTCCGGCGGTGGTCAACGCCGTCACCGCGGCCGAAGTCGCCAAGCTCAACCTCCGCGATTTCCAGGAAGTGTCGACGCTCGTTCCGGGCCTGAGTCTCAGCAGCAACTCGAACGGCACGGGCGGCAACGCGCAGCTGCGCGGCGTCAACTTCGACATCAACGCCAGCGGGCAGAACCCGACGGTCGAATTCTATCAGAACGACGCGCCGATCACCGCCGGCGTCGTGCTCCAGCAGCTTTACGATATCGGCCAGATCGAAGTGTTGCGCGGGCCGCAGGGCACGTTGCGCGGTCGCGCATCGCCATCAGGTTCCATCACCGTCACTACGCGCAAGCCAGACCTCTACAAGGCGGGCGGCTATGCGAACCTGACCGGGAATACGATCGGTACGCTCAATTTCAACGGCGGTCTCGGCATCCCGATCATCGAGGGTATCGCCGCGATCCGTGTCGCCGGCCTGATCAACGAGGACGAAGGCAACCGCGTCAAGACCGTCAACCCGCGGATCGACGGTCGTGATCCTTATACCCAGACGCAGAGCGGCCGCGTCAGCCTGCTCGTGACGCCGTTCGATGCGCTGCGGCTCGAAGGCAGCTTCCAGCGGCTGGATCGCAAGGCCCGACAATTCGACCAGGTCGAATCGTTTAACCAGGTCAACTCGGCCGCTGCAGCGAGCCCGATCACGATCCGTGCCGAGGACCGGCTGAGCAGCCAGGAGACGCCGCGGACGATTCATCAGAAATACGACATTTACAATGGTCGTGCCGAACTCGCGCTTGGCGGCCAGCGCCTGATCTATCAGTTCCAGCATTACACGCAGTTGATCGATTCGAACCTGGGCCAGGATTACGGCAATATCTTCCCCGGGTTCGACTATGGTTATTTCTCCGGCACGAACGTGAAGTCGACATCGCACGAACTGCGCTTGCAGAACGAGGAGCGCGTCTTTGGGGCATTCGACTATGTGCTTGGCGTGTTTGACAACAAGAACAGCTCGCCCACCGATTTGCTGATCACGACCCCGGTATTCCTGCCGGCAGCGCTAGGTGGCGGTCTTGCTGCAACCGTGAAAACTCCCGTCGGCCGTCGCGGCAAGACGCATGAGCAATCGGTGTTCGGCAACCTGACTGCGCATATCGGCGACAAGACCGAAATCGCCGGTGGCCTGCGCTATATCGACTATCAGAGTTCCGGTTCGCTGATCCAGCCCGGTATCGTCATTCCCGATCCCTCGGTGAAGGACAACAAGCTGATCTACAGCGCCTCGCTGAAGCACAATTTCACGCGCGACCTGATGGTCTATGCCAGCACCGGCAGCTCGTATCGTCCCGGCATCAACGCGGTCGGCGATTTCAGCGTCCAGCAATCGGCACTCGAGCAGTCGTTCCTGAACCTTCCGCCGGAAACATCGAAATCATATGAGGCGGGTTTCAAGAGCACGCTGATGGATGGCAGGCTGCGCCTCAACGCCAGCGCATTTCACCAGAAGTTCAATAACTTCGTCTATCGCGCACCCGGCGTGAACGGCCAGTCCGGTATCTATTACATCAACTACAACCGGACGATCACGAACAACGTGGCGACGATCGTGCCACAGGTAAGCCAGTTCAACTTCGTCGCAGCGGTGCCGGTCACCGTCAACGGTGTCGAGGGCGAGATCGGCTATGATGTGGGCAGCCGGTTGAAATTCAACCTGGTCGGCAGCTATGCACTGGGCAAGATCAAGAACGGCACGATCCCGTGCAACGATCTGAACGGTGACGGGATTCCCGATGTCACGGTCACCGCGCCGAGCGTGGCCCAATTGGCCGGTCGCGTGGGGGCAAACAACCTCAGCTCCTGCTCGGTCAGCCAGCGCTCGTCGTTCCAGCCACCGCTCAGCGCAACGCTCCAGGCGGAATACGGCATGCCGGTCACCGACGGCACCGACGCCTATATCCGCGGCATCGCCAGCTATTTCGGCAATTCGCAGAGCGATCCGTCGAACATCTACGACAACGTCAAGCAGTATGCGATGGTCAACCTGTTTGCCGGTATTCGTGATCCGAAGGGCAACTGGGAAATTAGCCTGTTCGCCAAGAACCTGTTCGATACCGTACGGGTCCTCAGCCGGACCGATCCTTTGAGCTCGACTTATCAGGTGCTCCAGCCGCCGACGTACCGTTCGGCTGCCGCGGTTACCACGACGAGCACTTACACGGGGATCACGACCACCCCGCCGCGCGAGTTCGGGCTCAATGCGCGTTTCTCGTTCGGGTCGCGCTAGGCCATATCGAACCGTCTGCGGATGACGCAGGAGGTTCGGGTCACGCCAAGGCATGGGCCGGCGCTATAGACGCGGCGGCCAGCTAGGTCGGTGCCGAAAACGCGTCATGATGGACGGCGGGTGGTTTTTTTGATCATCCGCCGTTTTTCATTATACGCTCTTGCCGAGTGTCGCTGCCCTACTGCGAAATCGGCGCTATGGCGCTGCACGCGTGGGAGAATTGGCTTCTGAGCACGGCGGCCGGAGCTGGCTGTAAAAAGGGGAAGCGGTATGACGACCGTTCGTCGACGTCGCCCGAGGGACCCGGTGGCGACTCGCGAAGCGATCTTGTCGGCAGCGCGCGAGCTGCTGGCGCGCGACGGGCCGGACGGCATGAGCGTGTCGGCGGTGGCGACACTGGCGGGGATCAATCGCGGCACCGCCTACCAGCATTTCGAGACGCGCGAACAACTCGTCGCGGCGACTACGAAATCGGTGTCGGACCTGTTGTTCCACGCCGCATTCGGCGATCCCGAAACCGTGCATGATCGCCGCGTCGAGAATGTCGACATCACGCTGCTGACCACGACGCTTGCCGATTTCGCGGTCGACAATCCCGCCTTGTGCCGGATCTGGTTCCTGCAATTGCTGGCGTCTGACGAGCCGGCGCAGGATCCGTTCTGGCGCGAATATGCCGGGTCGCTGCGGCGCTTTACCGAGACCGACCGGGCCGAGCCGGACATCGACACCGACGTGTTCTCGATGCTGATGCTGGCGGGTAATTTCCTTTGGCCGGTCTGGGCCAAGACGCATGAGAAGACCGACGCGCAACGCCGCGTGCTCGCGCGACGCTTTGCGATCGAAAGCCTGCGCCTGGCGATGCACGGCACGATGCGCGCGGCCTGCTTTCCCGAGATCGAAGCACTGATCGTGGAGCATGGTAGGAGCGGGAAGACGGCCAAGACCGGTCCGCGATCGGTATAGCGGGTGGGCGATGAATCACCCGGCGGCGATCATTTCGGTGGAAAAGGTGGCCCGCACTCTGGAGGGTGACGGCACAGCATTTCCATGACGCGGCCGCTCGTACTCGAGCGTGACGCTGCTGCCAGACCCGGAGACCTACGATGTTTTCAGCCATCCTGATCGACAAGACCGACGCCGGCCAGACGGTTGCCGTCACGCAAGTCGACGAAGCCAATCTGCCCGAGGGCGATGTCACGATCGACGTCGCCTACTCGACGCTGAACTACAAGGACGGCCTCGCGATCACCGGCAAGGGGCCGGTCGTGCGCAAGTTCCCGATGATCCCCGGGATTGATCTGGTCGGCACCGTGCGCGACTCCAGCCACGCCGACTGGAAGGCCGGCGACACCGTCGTGCTCAACGGATGGGGTGTCGGCGAGACGCACTGGGGTGGCCTGGGGCAGGTGGCGCGGCTGAAAGGGGATTGGCTCGTGCCGCTGCCATCCGCGTTTACGCCTAAACAGGCGATGGCGATCGGTACGGCAGGATACACCGCCGCCTTGTGCGTCGAGGCGCTGATTTCGGCAGGCGTGACGCCGGACAAGGGCGAAGTGCTGGTGACCGGCGCGACCGGTGGCGTCGGCAGCGTCGCCGTCGCGTTGCTGGCCAAGCTCGGCTTCACCGTCGTCACGGCGACCGGCAAGGCCTCCGAGGGCGACTATCTGAAGAAACTCGGGGCGACGTCGATCATCGACCGCGCCGAACTCAGCGCACCGGGCAAGCCGTTCCAGAAGGAGCGCTGGGCCGCGGTGGTGGATTCGGTCGGCAGCAACACGCTCGCCAACGCCGTCGCTGCAACCAAATATGGCGGTGTCGTCGCGGCTTGTGGCTTGGCGCAGGGGGCGGATTTCCCGTCGTCGGTGATGCCGTTCATCCTGCGTGGCGTCAGCCTGCTCGGGATCGACAGCGTGATGGCACCGAAGGCCAAGCGCCTGGTCGCATGGCAGCGGCTGGCGAACGATCTCGACCCGGCGCTGCTCGACTCGATCGCCACCGAAGTCGGTCTTGCCGAAGCGGTGCAGGCCGCGGCGGACCTGATCGACGGCAAGGTGCGTGGGCGCGTGCTGGTCGATGTGAACCGCTGATCCGAGACGGGTAGATCATGACCGAACCGCTCCCCTCGATCGTCGCCGGGCCGCCGCTTGCGGATGAGCCCGGCATCGGCGCACTGACGCTTGGCGGGTGGCTGCGCGACGTCACTGCTGCATACGGGCCGAGCGAGGCGTTGGT
>JAYVRZ010000063.1:0-1820 GCA_043775965.1 Sphingomonas sp. | reverse complement strand
CGGTCGCCGATCGCGAAGCCGCGGGTCGCCTCGCCTTCGGATTCGACGTTGAGGGTCGCGCCGGCAATGATCGCCGCGGCCAGTTCGTCGTCGCGCTTGCCGGGGCCTGCGAAACTGATCGACGCGGCCGGTTTAACGGCGAGCGCCTTGGCGAGTTCGCCCGACGACGCGACGTCGAGTCCGTCGACCAGCGGCGCGACCGCAGCGAGCAGGTGGGGGTGCGGATTGGCCTTGATCGCGTAGTGCAGGTCGATCGCGGGCATCGCCTTGCGAAAGCGAGCGATACGCGATGCGACGATCGCCATGTCGTAGACGAACAGCGGCGTGTCGCCGGCATCCAGGGCCCAGTCGTCAGCCGCACGTCCGCCGATCAAGAGCGGCCCAGACTGCACGACAAACTCCGGCGGAAGGGCACCCATCGGCTTCATCGTGCTACCTCTATCGCGGGGGACCATGCTCGGACCTCGGACGCGATCGCGGACCGGTCGAGCTTGCCGTTGGCATTACGGGGTAATTCCTCACGCCATAGATACGTGCCCGGCTGCATGAAGCTCGGCAACGCCGTCCGCAATCGTGCCCTTAGCGCAGCTTCGCCGGCCGCATCCCCGGCCAGCATCACGACGATCGCCTGTCCGAGACGCTCGTCGGCCACGCCGACCGCTACCGCCTCGCGCGCTTCGCCACCCGCCAGCACTGCCTCCTCGACCTCCAGCGGGCTGATCCGGTTGCCCGCGCTCTTGATCATCTCGTCATCGCGCCCGACGAACCGCAACAGGCTGTCCTCGCCTTCCACGACGGTATCGCCCGACCACACCGCCATGCCGTTGCCGTAAGGCGCGGGACGGAAACGCAGCGCCGTCCGCTCCGCATCCTGCCAATAGCCTTGCGCGACGAGTGGCCCGGCATGCACCAGTTCGCCCGCCTCGCCGGGCGCGGCGCGCGTCCCGTCCGGCTTTATGACCGACACTTCGGCGAACGGGATCGCCCGCCCCATCGCATCGGGCTTCGAATCGATCAGAATCGGGTCGAGATAGGTGGAGCGAAACGCCTCGGTCAGCCCGTACATCGCGTAGATGTCGGCTGTCGGGAACCTCTCGCGAATGCCCCGGACGAGCCGCGGCGTCAGCGCGCCACCGGAGTTGGTCAGCCGTTTCAGGCGATCGGCGGTCTCCGCCGGCCAGTCCGCCTCCAGCAGTTGCACCCACAACGGCGGCACGCCCGCCAACGTCGTCGCACCGACCCGCTCGACTGCCTTCACCACGTCGCGCGCCACGAGATAATCTAGCGGCGCGATCGATGCTCCGGCGATCCAGGTCGAGAACAGCTGGTTCTGGCCATAGTCGAACGACAGCGGCAGCACACCGAGCACGCGGTCGTCGGGCACGAGCTTCAGATAGTGCGCGACCGAGATCGCGCCGAGCCAGAGGTTCGCGTGGCTCAGCATGACGCCTTTCGGTCGACCGGTAGAGCCCGACGTGTAGAGAATCGCGGCTAGGCTGTCCGGATCGGCGTCGGATGGTCCCATCGCGCGCGCGCCGCCGTTCCCCGGCAAAGGCTGGGGGTTCGCAGGAGAAAGGTGCCCCTCGTCCACGACATCGCAGCCGTCGGGCAGATCCGCGTCGTCCAGGGTGCCCGCCCTGGAACTCTGCGTGACCAACAGCCGCGCGCCGCTGTCCGACAGGATATGCGCGACCTGCGCGCGCCGCAGCAGCGGGTTCACCGGGACGTGGACCAGCCCTGCCCTCGCCACCGCCAGCGGCATCAGGCAGGCGGTCCGCGTCTTGGGCAGCCAGGTCGCGACCCGGTCGCCGGCGGAAAGT